>JAYEOQ010000001.1:0-7218 GCA_034723215.1 Campylobacterota bacterium
CTATATAAAGCTTTTGCTCTTGCATTTAGCTCTTTAAAACTAAAAGGTTTTGACATATAATCATCCGCACCATAATCTAAGCCCTGTACTTTATCATCAACTTCACTTTTAGCAGTAAGCATAATAACAGGTGTAGTGATATTTTTTTCTCTTATTGATGACAATATCTCAATACCACTTTTATGTGGAAGCATCCAATCTAAAATAATAATATCATATACATTTGATGTAGCTAAATACTCACCATCTTCACCATCATCAGCACTATCTATAATATAGTCCTCTTCACCAAAACCTCTTTTTAATAAAGAGAGTATATTTTCATCATCTTCAACAATTAAAATTTTCACAAGAGTCCTTTATATCTATTCTTTTTATTATAGTATTTTAAGATGAAGTTTAAATGAAACTATCAATTAATGAGCTTGTAGAATTTTTGATTAGTTTTTTAATAAAATCTTTTGCTAAAATATCAGAACTAAGATAATCACTAACAACTTTAAAAACTAAAATATTATTTTCATCTAAATATTCGCGAGAAATATCTAAAAAATATTTTGTTTCCATATCATATAAGGTTATCTCATTTGTATTGTGTTTGGTTTGTGGCATATCTACAGTTTCAAGTGGTAACCACTTTATACCATTTAACTTATGGTTACAACAAAACATCTCACCTATACTTATACTTTTATCTGATACTCCAGCAACACCTATATTTATAGCTTTTGATATTTTATAGTTTTTAAAAATATATTCAATAGAAGAGATAGTATTTTCTTTACCAACTCCAGATATTAAAACTATATACTCATCATTTGAATATATTTTTGGATTTAAGTTTGTTTTTTTTAGTTTATATTTTTCTATAAAAGATTGTGCTTCACATAATAAAGCTGTATGGATAAGTGTCATTTTTTCTCTTTTCTTATTTAGAATTATAATAGTTAAAAGGAGGGGGACTGATTAATTTCCCCCAAGTGTAGTTTTTAGTAAAGTGGTACTACTAGGATTAATCCCACCACAATGAGAATTATAAATATTCGCATATAAGCCTTTCTATAAAAGCTCCACCGCTTAACTTATTAAAAGTTCCCACTAATAAAAAAAGGGTAAGGAAAAAATCCCTACCCTTAATTTAAACTTCCCTTTATACGATAGGTAATCAATCTATCTAAAAGACTTACGAAATTATTTATAATCTTTACTGTTTGTATTATAATACAATATATTTAGTATGTCAAGCTAATTTATTTAAATATTAAAATATTTAGCCTCTTTATTTGGAACGATAATAGCTACCGTACTTTGTTCTGGATGGATTTGGTATGTTTCACTAAGCTCAACTCCAAACTCTTCAGGTTTTAGTAAATCAAATATAGTTCTATTCATTGCTAGGTCAGGGCATGCAGCATACCCTGGGCTATATCTACACCCTTGATAGTTTTTCATTTGAACATCTGCTAGAGTTGGTTTTTCACCATCAACTATATTCAGATCCAATCTTACTTGTTTATGCACTATCTCAGCACAAGCTTCAGCTAGTTCTACACCTAGTCCGTGGACTTGATAATACCGACTAAAATCCCCATCATCATAAATCTTTTTCTCAAAACCTGTGATATTTAATCCAGAAGAAGCAAAACTAAAACCTATAGTATCAAATTGATCAGATTTAAAATAATCAGCCAAACATCTATGTGGAGATACACCTTGCCGTGGAAAATCAAATGTTGCTATTATATTTTCTTTCTCTTCATCATAGATATTTAATCTATTATCTACCGATTTACAAGGAAAGTAACCATATAAAACAATCGGATCAAATATATTTTTTTCTAAAAATTCATCTTTTAAATCATCATATATTTTTTGAACTACTTCTTGCTCATATTTTATAAACTTATCTTTATCTTGCTTACCTTTTTTATATCCCCATCTCTGTCTAAAAAGTACTCTATGGTTTATCCAATCAAAGGCTAAAGATGGATCAAAATCTTTACTCATATCTCTTCTTCCATAAAATGGTGGAGTAAAGTTATGATTGTGTTGTAACATCTCCACTTCATGTAGCTCTGCATCAAATAAAATTTTTTCTTTTTTTTGTTCCTCATCAACTACAATTAAATCAGCTGGCATATTTGTATCAAGTTTACCGCCAGCCTCTATTCTTTGCATAGCTACAACACCATCAAAAGCATCTCTACAATAAAAAATATCCCCATCATATATAGGTCTACAAAAATCATCAACAAAAGCTTTTGTCAATGCAGCTCCACCTATTAAAACTGGTATATTTATACCTTGTTTTTGAAGCTCCTCTAGGTTTGACTTCATCTCGTTTGTTGATTTTACAAGTAATCCACTCATCCCTATTGCACTTGCATTTGTTTTCTTAGCATTTGTTATAAAATCATCAATACCAACTTTGATACCAATATTCTCAACTTTAAAACCATTGTTACTAAGGATAATATCTACAAGATTTTTACCAACATCATGAACATCACCTTTTACAGTCCCTAAAACTAGAATAGTTTCTGTCTCTTTTTTAATTTTAGGCAAAAATGGATTTAAGTTATCAACACAAGCTTTCATAGTCTCAGCACTTTGAAGGACAAAAGGTAGTTGCATCTCTCCATTACCAAAAAGCTCACCTATCTCCTTCATCCCATCTATTAGCCACTCATTTACAATAATTTCAGGTGGCATAGTATCTTTTAAGTTTAAACTAAAAGGGATAAGTCGTTCCTTATCGCCATCTTTTAAAAGTTGAATAACTTTTGATTTATCATCTAGCTTTTCAAACTCCTCATCACTTTGTTGCTCAACAGCCCCAATATCTGAAAAATGCTCAATAAAAGTAAATAAAGGGTCACCATCATCTCTATTATTAAAAAGTAGATCTTCACAAGCTTTTATATCCATTTCGCTCATTTTATTTCGTGGGACAAGATGCTTTACATTTACAATAGCGCTTGATAATCCAGCTTCAATACAATGGTGCAAAAATATAGAATTTAAATAAACTCTTGCATCTTTATCTAATCCAAATGAGATATTTGAAAGTCCCAAAGTTGTACTTATCTCTGGGTGCATTGAAGTAAACTCTCTTATAGCCTCTATAGTTTCTATACCAGCAGTATGATACTCCTCATCACCACTACCAATAGTAAACACTAACATATCAAATACTAAATCTTCAGGATTTAAACCATGGTGATTTACAGCTCGTTGGTATATCCGTTCTGCTATTCTTACTTTGTCATCTTTAGTTTTTGCCATTGCAATTTCATCAATAACCAAACAAACTAAACTTGTACCATATCTCTTAGCCAACTGACAAATCTCATCAAATCTTTCAATCCCATCTTCAAGATTTACAGAGTTTAAAATAGGTTTACCACCTATAAGTTTAAGTGCTTGTTCAAGTGCAGGTATCTGTGTAGAATCTGGCATAAGTGGAAGTGCTATTTTTTGTGCATATAGAGATACAACTTCATCCATATCTTTTGTCTCATCACGACCTGCAAATCCAACACTTACATCAATCACATGAGCTCCGCTACGAACTTGTTGTTGTCCTACTGTTAATGTACCCTCAAAATCTTCTGCTTTTAGTAACTCTCTAAATGCTTTAGAACCTGTTGCATTACTTCGCTCCCCTATTAAAAGTGGTGAGGGATCTTGTTTTAACTCTACACTATTAAATAAAGATGCTAAAGATGTTGGATGGTTACCTTGTGGTAACTTTGGTTTTAAATGTTGCGTTGCATCAACTAAGGCTTTTATATGCTGTGGAGTTGTTCCACAACAACCACCAAGAAAACTAACACCATCAAACTCTAAAAAATCTTTTTGAATACCACTAAACTCATCTGGACCCATTGGATAAAAAGTGTATCCACCTTTGTTTTGAGGAAGACCTGCATTTGCATGTATTGAAAGTGGTTTATTTGATACTTCACTTAAAACTTGAAGATGTTTCTTTACTTGCTGTGGTCCTGTACCACAGTTAAAACCTAAAGATAAAATATCAAATGGTTCAAGAATAGTTGCTATTGTTTGAGCATCAGTTCCTATTAACATAGTACCACTTAACTCAATCGTAACTGACACCATAATTGGAATTTGTGGGGCTACATCTTGTAGTGCATGGATGGCTGATTTTATCTGAAGTGGATCTTGGCAAGTTTCAAGTAAAAAAACATCAACTCCACCATCTACTAAACCTTGAGCAGTGATCTTGTAACCATCGTACATAGTATCATAATCGATATGTTTCAAACTAGGAAGTTTAGTTCCCGGTCCTATAGAACCTAAAACAAATCTAGGCTTATCACTTGTACTATATTTATCACAAATATCTTTTACAAGCTTTGCACCTTTTTTTGATAACTCATAAGCACGACTTCCCATATCATATTCATCAAGTACCCATGGCATAGTACCAAAAGTATTTGTTTTTATCATATCTGCACCAGCTAAGGCATAGGCATTGTGTATTTTTGTTAAAATATCTGGAGCTGTATCATTTAAAAGTTCATTACAACCCTCTTGATCGATACCTTTATCATCTATCCATGCTTGAGCAGGAACTTTATAAGTTTGAAGTTGTGTCCCCATCGCACCATCTATTATAAGTGCTCTTTGTTTTATTATATTTTTTATTTGATTTTTAATCATATCTCTATCCAGTAAAGTTAACTAAAATCATACCAGCGAATTTATCTTTTGTATAAAACTCAACTCTATATGTTTTTCCAAACTTATCTATTGAAAATTTCTTTTGCATTTTATTGTGTTTTATTGATATATTTGTTTCGTTTTTATTTTTATTTGTATATCCAATCACATTTACTCTATAATCTTTTATAGGGTATATTTTAAAATCATTATCAACTTTCACTGTAGTTCCAAACTGAATATTTGCATCTTTTGAATCTATATTTAATTTAACTAACCTCTTATTATTTTCCATATCAATATAGTCAGCTCTTAAAATTGAAACTCTTCTATTCCCATAATATATCACATATTCATCTTTTACTTTAACGATACTCATTAAAGGATTGCTTGGTATAAAGTCAATCTTTCCATCTTTTGTAATAGGAAAATATTTTAATACATTTCTTATTTTTGATAAAGGGAGTTTAATCTTATCATTATATAGTGATATCTCTATATCATTATCAAGTATATTTTTTACAGCATAATCATTTAGTTTAAATTTTCTTTCAAACTCAATCCCCATAATATCCATATATTTTTCTAAAGCTAAAAGATGATAATAAACCCTTTGATGTGTTGGTAAAGATTTACTAGCTTCATTTCCAAATGCAGATTTACCTTGGTTTATAGCATAGTAAGTTAGAGTTTTTTCCATCTCTTTATCACCCTCTACAGTTCTAGTGTTATGAAGGTGATAAATATGTTCTTTTTTTAATAATGATTTATTTACATGAGCATTAACTTGATTTGCAATCTCGGCAAGATTTGAATAGTGTTTATTCTTTAATTTTTCTTGATCTATTATTGAGCATTGTCCCCATTTATAAGGGGAGTGTGTTTTATCCTCATAGGTTGGTCTATAAAAACCACTTCCATCATGAAGATTTACAATAAGCTTTACACTCTTATCGCCTATATAACTTTTTATTCTTTGTATCGTTTCATACTCTGGGTCATTTTTTGATAAGTTAGCAAATTTTCTGTTCATATCACCATACGGTCCACGACTTCTTTTAATAATACTATAAAAATTTAAATTAGGAACAACCCAAACTGAACCTTTAGTAATCTTATAATGTGTAGATATTAATGATGCAGCCATAAAACCGCCAGGCTCATCACCTTGAATACCACCAACTATTAGTAAAGTATTATCATCTTTATAACCTTTTTTGATAATATCAAAATCAAAATTATTTATTGTTTTTTTTGTTGCAATACTACTTGTTTTATTTAACTCTTGAAGAGGATAAGATGCCACTTCTTGAGTATCCATATTTGCAGTTTTTATATCCTGTTTTTTATCTTCTAAAGCTTTTGTAGTTAACTCTTTTAATTCAAGCTCTTTAATCTTTTTTTGAATATCATTACTTTTAGCTATACTCTCTTTTTGTGATTCGTTTTTTTCATTACAAGCAGTAAACAAAATCATTACAAGTGAAATAATTAGTGATTTTATAATAATACTATGCATCTATATAACCTTTACATGCCAAGGTTCAAATCGTACACCATCTTTGTTATTTACAGTATATCTTATACCAATATAGTCTAACTTTCTAATTTGTCTAAACTCATCAGTTCTAGCAAATGCAGAAGTGAAATTTTTTCCACCCCAACCTTTTTTACCTATATCAAAATCACTTGTTGCATGATGTGTATAAGCAGGCGGTGCAATAATGCTAGATGCTTTAGTTAAGTTACCATTTGTACTTTTTACTTTTGAAACATACAAGCTTAACTGTTTTACAACATTTCTTACACCAGAAGTAAGAATCAGATTACTCCCAACATCAGTAAGGATTCTATTATAGTCATCTAAAGGCTTACCTTTATAGATATAGTGACCAGAATATGATATTTTTGTTATATCTTTTTTTGAAATCTTATTTGAAATTTTAGATACTGTTTTATCACCATAAAAACCAAATTTAGAAGGTTCTGTATGAAATATCTTTTCTACTAAAGCAATCTCATCCTTTGTAAACTTTCCAATAGCAGAATAGTTTCTTGCATAAAATAGTGTTCTATCAAATGAGATATAATTAAAGTTTCCAAACCCTACAAATCTCTTAACTCTTCTAAGTCTGTTATTCAGTGAATTTAATATAACTAATTCACTACGATTAAGATACATATCCTCATCTACTTGAATATAATCTTTTGCCATAACGGGTGATAATGCTGATAATAATAAAAAATTTCTTCTGTTCATAACGCGACTATACCTTAATTTAGCTTTAGAACTAAATTTTTATAAAAAATATTAAAATTTTTCAACTCTAAACTTCCTTCTCTTTGTTTTTTACCCCAAGTTGGCTCTGGAAAATAACTATCATTTTTAAACCTCGCTTGTATATGAAAATGGACATGAGGAACATAGTTTCCAAATGATGCTATATTTATCTTATCTGGTTCAAAGTAACTCAACATCTCTTTTTCACAAATATCCAACACCCTTAAAATCTCTAGCTTTGTCTTCTGATC
>JAYEOQ010000002.1:0-6745 GCA_034723215.1 Campylobacterota bacterium
GCCTCAAAATCCATAGCATAGAAAGATTTAAAAATTGTATTATTCATATAATCAGTAGCATCTTTACCATCTGTAATAACTCCATCTATTTCGCTTACTATTATTTCTATATTACTTAATTCCATTGCATCTCCTTATTTATCCTTCCAAAAATTTCTTTATAACAAAACACACTTGTTTTATTTCATCTTCAGTTAAAAATGGGTGCATTGGTATAGACAAAAGAGTGTCTGATAAATCTTCAGAAACTTTTAGATTAACAGATGAACCACTATAAATTTCTTGTTTATGACAAGATAATGGATAATGAAGCCCCGAAAATATATTTTGTGTCATCAGATATTCTTTTAAATCATCTCTAGTTTCTTTATCATTTAGCTTTATCTCATATAAATGGTACACATGATCAGTATTATTTTTTGGAAGAGAAATACCTTCTACTATCGCCAATTCTTTACTGTAAATTTCTGCAACACTTTTTCTTTTAGCATTCCAATCGTCAATATGTTCTAAACAAGTATTTAAAAACAAAGCATTGATAGTATCTAAACGTGAATTATAACCAACCACATCATACTCAAACCAAGAACCTTCCTTCCTGCCAACATTACCTAAACTTCTAACCTTATTGGCTATTTTTTTATTATCAGTTACAACTGCCCCTCCTTGACCCAACCCACCTAAATTTTTTGCTGGGTAAAAAGAAAATGCTCCAGCATTACCCCACTTGCCTACTTTTACTCCTTCTATTTCAGCACCAATAGCTTGGGCACAGTCTTCTATAACCAATAACTTATATTTATCTGCCAAATCCATAATATCTGGCATATATACAGCATTTCCATATAAATGAACTGGTATTATTACCTTAGTATTATCTGTTATATATTTCTCAATAGATTTATCCATTAAATATGTAGAAGGATTTACATCAACAAAAACTGGTGTAGCTCCAACATGAGAAACTGCAAAAGCTGTAGCAATAAAAGTATTTGCTGGGACTAAAACCTCATCCCCTTTACCTATCCCTAACCCTAACAAACTAAAAATTAAAGCATCTGTACCTGAACCCACACCTACAGCATGTTTAGTACCATTATATTTAGCAAAATTCTTTTCAAATGTTTCTAAATAAGAACCGCCTACAAATTGCCCACCAGATATAATTTGCTTTATTTTATCTGTTAGTTTATCAATATCTATTGTTTCGTATTGTTTCTTTAAATCTAAAAAATTTATATCCATTGTTTCTCCTTTCTACTATTAGGTGGATGAATTTCCTCAATTCTATGTCCACAATGCTCACAGTTAACTTGTTTCTTAGTAGCATTCATTATAATCGCACCACACCAATTGCATCGATAATTTACTTCCCATTCTTTACATATTGTTTTATCCATAGTTTAATTCCCTTTTAAAAATTTTGCTGGAGTACCTACATAAATTCCCGATTCAACTATATCTTTAGTGACAAAAGAATTGGCACCTATTACTACATTGTCGCATATTTCTACTCCACTAGCAATTTTAGTACCAGCGCCTATGTAACAATTCTTTCCTATAATAATCCCATTAACTCTTTGTCTATTATGTCCTCCACCTAAAGTTATTACATTAGGACCAATAAAAGCATTATTTTTAATTAATGCAGTATTTGTAAGAATAGCTCCATACTTAATTACAACTTCATCTTCAATAACAACCTCTGGTCCTGTACGTACACGCCCTTGTAAAACACAATTCTTACCTATAACAGTACTATCCCCTATTTCACAGTAACTACCTACAGTAGATCCATCACCGATTGTTACATTATCATGAATAACATTGAAGTGTCCCTTCAGTATTTTATCTATTGGTCCTGTACCAGTAAAGTTGTTTCCGATTACATTGGTCATCGAATTTATTTTTGGCATCTTATTTCATTCTCCTTTAGATTTCTTTTGATTTTAGCAGGAGAACCCATAACAAGAACTCCATTAGGTATTTCTTTTGTAACAGTTGAACCAGCAGCCACTATTGTATCTTTACCAACTTTAATACTTGGTAAAAGGTTAGCATTCATACCAACAGTTACCCAATCTTCAATATAAGGGCCAGTAAAATCAAAACCGCCTTTCTCTTTATCTCTACCCATAGCATTATCATTTCCCATCATCACCCCTGGACCAATAAATACATGTTCTCCTAAAAAAGCATCAGAACTAATATTTGTTATGTCCATGACTCTTGTGTAATTACCGATCTTGGTACGAGCACCAACTTTTGTACCAATACCTATAATACAATTATCACCTATAATCACATCTTCACGAATATGTACCCCATCTCCTATAAGACAATTCTTTCCAATATTTACTCCACTATAGATAACTGTATTAGCCCCTATTATAGTATTATCACCAATATAAACTGAATCTATATTAAGTTTGTTATAATCTATTTCTGTTGCTCCTGAAGGGGCCATAGGTGGTCTTCCTATAACCGTATTAGGAAATAATATTACATTAGACCCTTTTATTACATCGCTAAAATTTATCAACTTATTTCTCCTTCATATATGTATTTCTTTTTTTTATTTTTAATCATTGATCCATAATATTTATTATATAGTTTTTTATATTCTTCTGCACGTCGTTCGTTATATTTATTAATTATTGGAAATAAAGATTTTGGTACAGGCTCTTCTTCAGAGAAATCCGTCCCTGGAGAAAACCATCTTTTAGGAGCTTGTTTCAATACCATACCAAATTCATAAAATCCTTTATACCCATCATTATTTCTAAATCTATTACTAATCCAATGTTTAACAGGAGGCATCCTATCTGGAGGGGGCATAGTAGAACTTCTATTATTTTTAGCATTTACTCTCGCCGCTTCCATACTCCATTCAAATTTTAATACCTTACTTTCATGTGTACTATGTCCAAGGTGTATAACCACTAAATCCCAACTATCAATAGCACCAGAATTTATTTTAGCTTTCTTAAGGGGAAATCTAATACCAAAATTACTCGGGTGATGCCAACCTAAATGTGCACCTGTCTTCTCTCTTCTTTTATAGGTATAATTAGGATTAAAACGCCATATAGGTCTTTTAGAATGAGTTCGTATCTCTTGTCCCCACACATTATCAGCCCTGTACCAAGTGTTAGACCTCCATATATGTACCAAAGGAATTTCTACCATCTCAATCCCTTTGTGATAAAATTCAAACAATCTTTTTCTAAAGTGATCACCACCTTCAATAGTAGTTTGATAAGAATATATTTGATCGGCCGCTCTGATTACAATCCAATCAGGAGTTTTTTCTGCTATTTTATCTACTATAAACTTCCATCTATTTTTTCCTTCTGAAAGAACACTATTTTTATCGTTTCTATAAATTCTTATATGATCGTACTTCTCAGCATATTCTTTAAGAACTCTCCAAGATCCATCATCACTACCATCATCAAGTATTACTATATCATCTACTCCAATTGCAATAGCATTATCCATAGTTATATGAAGATGTCCTTTTTTTAATTCATTGTACATCGGTATCCCTAACGAAATGGATACTTTTTTCTTTGTTGAATCCACCAAAATTCTACCAGTCATTTATACTTTTCACTATTTACCAATGGAAGTAAATTGTGAGGATTACACCTCCATTTTTTAATAAAATATAAATATGCTTCTTTCTCATTGTTATTATATCCTATCTTATTTTCCTGACTTAATCCCGATTTACGAGTAGTGATCGATCCCCAATGATGTACATACGCAGCCTTAGTGAGTCCGCAAGTGAATCCTGCTTTATAAACACGTACATAATAGTCTATATCTGCATAAGAAGCTAAATCAAACTTTAAAAATTCTTCATCTTTTAAGCCTACTTTATCTATAACTTCTCTACGGTACATAATTAATCCTGGCCACAGAATAAAGTTAGTTTTAACTAATGGGGAAAACTTATGTTTAGAGGTAATTAAATTAGCAAATTTATTTAAACTGCCTCCATAAGTAATGTTTAAAACATAATTCATATCCTCTTCGTTATCTTCCTGTAAGTACTTTAATCTTAATTTTTTATATTTGTCAATTAAAACACCTATCTCAGGGCATAGTCCCCGTATTTCTTTTACACTATGAAATACAAAAGGGTTAATACACGCTGCATCTGCATCTAACATAGCTTCCAACCAACCAGGGGTTACTATATGGTCATTAGCCATAACTAAAATATGTGTTAAATCTTCTTGTTGTAAACACCACTCTACCCCCTGGTTTGAAGCTTTACACGCCCCAAAATTTCTACTATTACTAATAAAATTATCCAAAGTATTATCACTTAACAACTTCTCTGCCCAAGTTTTAGTATAATCAATACTTCCATTATCCACTAAGCATAATTTGTATAAATCCTTAGAAGTACTATTTATAATAGAATCAATACAAAATTTAGTAAATAGATAATGATTGAATGATATAACAATTATACCTACCTTCATATTATTGGTGTCCATCCACTATCTTTCATCATAGAACTTTTCATAGCATCCATTACTCTAACCACTGATGATCCAACATCTCCATTAGCTACTGGAATTTCTCCGGTTTTAATGCAAGAAACAAAATCTTCTAACTCTAACTTCATAGGCTCTGTATTTTCTATATATTTAGAAATAACATCACCGTAGCTATAGCTTAGTAGATGACTACCAAAGGATTCGTTTGATGTCTTACTTCTCTCCATTATATCAACAGAAGAATTATATACATCGACTTTTTTATTAGTAGAATCGCATACAGCCATTTGTTTATCACCAACAACGGTCAAATTCCTAATCTTGGATGGGTCGAGCCAAGATAAATGTAAATTGCAAAAAGTACCTTTACTATAGTTCATAGAAATAAACGCCACGTCTTCAACTCCAGCTATGATATGACTTTTTGCTGATACTTTAGTCTCTACACAATAGTCATCTAATAAATAATCCACTATTGATATATCATGCGCTGCTAAATCAAAAACCACTCCACATTCTTGAATTTTTCCTAGATTCAATCTCTGTGTGTAAATATATTTTACAGCACCAAAAGCTTCAGAATTAATCACTTCTTTCAATTTGATAATTTCGGGACTATATAGAAATATATGGCCAACACTTAGTACAAGATTTTTTTCTTTGGCTAACCTTACTAAAGCTTTTGATTCTTTTGGTAGCAGAGTTAAGGGTTTCTCTACAAATACATGTTTTCCTTTGTTCAAACACATAAGCGCTATCTGATAATGAGAATCTGGTGGGGTTGCTATCACAACACCGTTTATATCCAATCTATCTAAGCACTCAGTATAATTTGTACCGAACTTAATATCTCTATACACAGAATCTTTTCTATATTTATCTACTGTTTTTTCATTTAAATCATAAGCCACAGCTAAATGACCCAAAGCACTTAAATTTCTTAAAAGATTTCTTCCCCAATAACCTAAGCCTACTTGACATAGTTTAATGCCCATAATTATATCTCCTTTTGTTGTACTTTTTTACATCAATCGTCTTCATTTGGCCAAATATCACGTCCCCCTTCCCTCCGATGCCTAATCTTTAATTCATTATACAATTTGTTCATAGCACCCCAATCATAATTAATACGTGCCTTATAGTAAATATTAAAGTGGTGTATATCAAAATCATTTACCTGAAGAGTTTTACGAACACCTTGAACAATTTCATGTACATAATTAATCATATGAATTCTTGGATAATCTGCTCTTAAGAGACGAGCTTGAAAATCTGGATACCAGTGCTGACAAGTGTACTCATTTTTCATTTCTAAATCTTTCCAATGCCTACGTGGAAAACGTACACAATCATAAGTGGACAGTTCAAGTTTATCTACAAGCGTTCTTAACATTTCACCAAAATCTGACCTAATTGTCTCGTCAGGTGCAATACCAATTATCCAGTCTGTCTTATCAGTTACCCATTTAAGTAACGTATTTTTAGTCTTAGAAAAGTTACTAAAAGTAAACATCTTAGTATGGCAGCCTCTATCCTCCACTATTTCCTTAGTATTGTCAGTAGTTCTATCATCTACCATAATATAACTATCATCAACATAAGGAAGAATAGAGTCTAACATAGTATCAATACAATGGGCCTCATCTTTAACAAATATGGCATGTATTAATTTAGACATTATTTCACCTTCTTTGTACGTATAATCATATTAAATCCTTCTTCACTGTAAGAGATTTCTTCTAAATCAACTTTAGAACACTCCTCTTTAAAAAATGCTCTGTCAAAACCGACATAATGAAAATTACCAGAATAAGTTTGACCTCCGTATAAAAGCCATGAAATATTCCTTGCATTTTTACTTTTAATATATTGTTTACAAATAGCCTCCAAATTAGGTAGTCTAAATTCTATAATTCCACCCTTTTTTAAAACCCTCTTCCATTCCTTTAGAATACCTTCAGTTTGTTTAATAGGAAAGTGTTCAATTATATCTGAAGCCAATATGAAATCAAACTCCTCATCTTTAAATCCACTCAAATCTTTAACATCACCAACAATATCTATATCTTTTAAAGGTCTCTCATCGAAATTTATACACCTGTATTCTTTAGTAGGATAGTTAATAAAGGTTCGTTCACCTGCTCCTACATTAAGTGTTTTTTTGATACTCATCTGGCACCACCAGATGATTCCAGTCTGGAGGTCTCCGGCCTTACGGCGTGAGTTCCAGC
>JAYEOQ010000003.1:0-6736 GCA_034723215.1 Campylobacterota bacterium
AAAACTAAAGATTTAAACTATATTTGTAAAAAAATTAAAGATTTTATTGATTAGATTTCTTATGTTTAAAAGTTTTGTAGCTCTTAAATAAAAAAAGGAGTAGATAAAATCTACCCCCTCTTTTTTACTATGAATTAGTTACTATGAAATAGAAACATTCTCAGCTTGTGGTCCTTTTTGACCTTCACCGATTTCAAAAGTTACTTTTTGACCATCTTCTAAAGACACTCTTCCATAACCTGTGTTGTTAATTTGTCTGAAGTGTACGAATACATCTTTTCCACCATTTTCTTGTTCTATAAATCCATAACCTTTTTCACTGTTGAACCATTTAACTGTTCCGTTTACTGTATCTGCCATTGCATCTTCCTTTTGTTTGTTTTATACACCTTTTGTAAGGTGGTCGAAAATATAAAGTAACCTATCTTTTGAAATTTATTTTGTTATATTTAACAAACAAAAACTCAATATTTATATATCACACTCATCTTTCTATAAACATCTTAGCTAAAAGTTAATTTTATTTTTATTAAATATTATAAAATTTATATAAAATTTAAAAATTAACTTTATTTATTACCATTGTAGCTTTATTGTAACAATATTATTAAAGACATTTAGTCTCTGCTTCTTGCGTCAGCAATATTATTAGAGACATCTAGTCTCTGCTTCTATGAAGAAGCTATCTATATAGCTTCTTCGTCCTCTTCACCAGTTCTTATTCTGATAATTCTTTGTATATCTGATACAAATATCTTACCATCACCAATTTTACCAGTTTTTGCTGCATCAGCTATAAGTTTTATAACATTATCAACATCTTCACCTGCAACTACTAAATCAAGTTTAATTTTTGGTAAAAAATCAACTACATATTCAGCCCCTCTATAAAGTTCTGAATGACCTTGCTGTCTACCATAACCTTTTACATCTGATACTGTCATACCAGTGATTCCTGCTTCTGTTAAAGCATCTTTTACATCTTCTAATTTAAATGGTTTAATAACCGCTTCAATTCTTTTCATAATTTTCCTTTTCATTTTGTTATTCGTTCCTAATAAATTATATAAAAAAGTGAATTTTTTAATAATTTATCTCCACGATGCAAAGCAAGTTTGCATTTTTATTTTATACTAAAAAGCTCGTTTGAACTCTGGATACGCCTCTAGTCCACATTCGTTTACATCTAAACCTTCCATCTCTTCATCTGAAGTAGTTTTTAATGATACAAACTTATTTATAACAAATAATACAACATAACTACTTACAAAAGCAAAAACTGCAACTACAATTACACCTTTTAATTGTCCCATAAAAGTGATACCTTCTGCTGGATTACTTGCAAAAATACCAACTGCCAATGTACCCCAGATACCATTTACCAAGTGAACAGATAAAGCACCTACTGGATCATCAAGTTTAAACTTATCAAATAATGGTACAAAAATAACAACCAACATAGCACCAATTGCACCTATTAAGATAGGTTGATAGATATTGTATAGATCAGGTCCAGCTGTAATAGCTACTAGCCCACCAAGTGCCCCATTTAATACCATAGTGATATCTAACTTTTTATACTTTAAATACATCATAATACCAACAGTTATTGCACCTGCTAATCCTGCTGTGTTTGTATTTAAAATTGTAAGTGCTACTAATTCAGCATTTTCTTTCGAAGCGATACTTCCAACAGAACCACCATTGAAACCAAACCAACCAATCCATAATAAAAATGCACCTAATGTTACAAGTGGAATATTTGATGCAGGGATTACTCTAACTGCACCAGTTTTAGCATTGTATCTACCTTTTCTAGCCCCAATTATAAGAATTGCAGCCAATAATGCCCATCCACCTGTTGAGTGAATAACAGTACTTCCAGCTAAATCATACATAGTAAGGTCAAGCACAGTTCCATCTAACATATCTGCACCCCAAGCCCAGTTTACAACTGTAGGATAGATAAATCCACCCATAAGAATTGCAAAAAATACAAATGGTATAATTCTAGCTCGTTCACTAACTCCACCACTTACAATATTTATAATTTTTCCTACAAATGCCATTTGAAATAAAAATGCAGCCCATTGACTCATACTATCAGATCCAAAACTACCAAAGGCTATAGAGTAACCAACTAATAAAAATGCCATAGATGCAACTGCATAAATCATTGTATTCATCATCAATACAGCTGTAACATTCTTCGTTCTTACAAGCCCTGCTTCTAACATAGCAAAACCTGGTACCATAAAAATAATCAATACAAATGCAAAAAGTGCAAAAAATGTATCAATCACATAAGAAATTTCTGGTGTCATATCTCTCTCCTAATATAAAGTATACTACTTTAACATAATAATGGAGAACTTAAATTATTAAATTGTATATTTTATATACAATTAGAGTATCATTGGCAACTCTAGACTTAGTCTATTGTGGTTAATAAATATATTTACATTTGCATTTGCTGCTTTTTGTTCTATACCATTATAAAATTCCACTTTTCTATCTGAAATAAACTCAAGTGAAACTATCTTATATTTTATATTGTCTATTATCTCATATTCACCAATTTTTATTTGTACTTGCAGTGATATTTTCTCATCATTTAAAAAATATGTAAAACATTCATTTAAACATAACAAAAAATCATTTATATTTATTTTCATCTCTGGTATCGATATATCATATAGTTCATCAATTTTTAAATCAGAACTTAAAAGTGTACTATTTTTAGATAATTCAATTAAACTAAATATATTTACAAGTTTTAATTTATCTTTATTTATAGTAGTTGCTTTATTTGACACCACTTTATAAAGTCTTAATGCTATCTCATCTTCACTTATATATCCAACTAAAATTGCATAATATGATTGTTTGTTATATTTTAAAGATATATATTTTTGATTAAAACCAAAATCGACACTTGCATTTGATACTGCTAATTCAAATAACTCTTTTATACTTACAAAGTTTAATAAAAACTCTGCTTCTTTATTATAACTTTTAACTTTTCCATTTGAATTAAAAAGCAGATATGGATTTAAGTCATTCTCTATTAACTCTTCATAAAAATCTTTCAATTTATCTCCCCAAAATATAATTCTAATTTTTTTCGTAATGTTATTCTATTTATATTCAATTTTGTTGCCATTTTTAGTTGGGATTTAAAAAGTTTTTTTGCTGACTTTAATAATGGAATCTCAAAATATTTTAAAAGTGTACGATACTCTTCATTTTTTTTGAGTTTGTTATCTATAAAATACTCTAAACTTTCCATTAAATCTTCATCGTTTAATGCCCTCATTGATATATTTTTATATATTGATCTTTTTAGTGAAATTCCATTTAATGATAAATCATACTTAAAATCTTTTACATCTATATCTACATTATAAATATTATTTGCTTCATTTAGGTATATTGAGATCAACTCATTTAAATCTTCAACTCTATCTTTTAAGGGCGGAATATCAATTTTAATTGCAAATTGTGATTCTATATCTTCTAAGATACGGTTTGAGGTAGCTACTATTTTAATACCATTTAAATACTCTAAAAACTCTTTTTTATTTAAAACCTTATCAATATTTAAAATTATCAACTCTTTATATTGATCAATATTTATAGTTTTGTTTATTATCATCTCTTCTAAAATATTTGCTTCAAAGAGAGGACTATCTGGTAATATATGCTGTGATAAAAGATTTTTTCCAACACCAATTTCACCTATAATCATAACATTAACAGGTAAGTTAGATGACATCTGAGCTATATTTAATATCTTTTTTGAAGCCTCTGATTGGGCAATAAATTTTTTCATAGGTCATTCTACCATTTTTTATTTAGAATTAATGTTAATAATTATATCCATTAAGTAAAATTTCAAGTTTTAAGTGTAAAATCACGAAATTAAAGGAATTTTATGACAATTACAAAATATGATGCAAGTGGAAATAACTTTGTAATTTTTCACACAAATAAAAGAGATGACTATAGTCAATTGGCAATTAAACTTTGTAAAGAGGAAAATACAGATGGTTTAATAGTTCTCGTTCCACATATGGTTTTTGATTTTGAATGGCTATTTTATAACCGTGATGGGAGTACTGCTTCAATGTGCGGAAATGGAACTCGCGCAGTTGCACACTATGCTTTTGAAAATAGAATAGCAAGTAATTATATGAAGTTTTTAACTGGTGCTGGTGAGATTGATTGTAGAGTTGATGACGATATTGTTGAAACAACTATGACTAAACCTAAAGAGCTAAAAGCTCCATTTATACAAGATGGTTTCCAATGGTGGCATGTAGATACGGGGGTTCCACATCTTGTAACTATTGTTGATGATTTAGAAAAATTCGATTTGGAGTTATCCTCTAAAATGAGATATCAATACAATGCTAATGTAAATTTTGCTAAAATAGAGGATGGGAAACTGTTAGTTCGTACTTATGAAAGGGGTGTAGAAGGTGAAACACTTGCTTGTGGTACTGGCATGACAGCTTGTTTTTTAAGAGCAGTTAACTTAAATCTTATTGGAGATAGTGTAGATGTCATCCCAAAAAGTGGTGAAATATTAAGTTTGAGAAAAGATGCTAAAAGTATCTATTTTAAAGGTAAGGTTACAAAAGAGTATACAAAGGAGATAGATGAAAAAGATATTTAAATTTATTACACCTGTTGTTTTGATTTTTAGTGGTTGTAATGATGAAAAAATCAACTTATTAGAAAAAGATTTTACAAATACTAAAGTTGGTACTGTAAACAATAATAAGTTTGTGGAATATAAAGAACCAGAAAAAAAGGTTGTAGTAGAAGTTGAAAAAAAAGTTATTGCACCAATAAAAAAGGTAATAAAACCAACTATAACAGTTCAAGAAAAGAAAAAACATTTTAATGATATTTTAGTTCCAATTATCACTAATGTTTATACACAATTAGAATATCAATATCAGGATGCTAAAAGAGGCTTAGAGGCAAATGCAAATAGTGATTATATAAAAGTTTTAAAAAAAAGATATAGAGCTAAAACTGATGAAGAGTTACTGCAAGCATTAAAACCACATCCAATAAGTATTGCCCTAGCTCAAAGTGCAATAGAAAGTGCTTGGTTAACATCAAGATTTACCAAACAAGCAAATAATATTTTTGGTGTTTGGTCATTTAAAAAAGATGAACCAAGAATTGCAGCTTCTGGTTTAAGAGGTGATAAAACAATATATTTAAGAAAATACAAAACTCTTAAACAGGCTGTAGAACACTACTATTACAATCTAGCAATTAGCAAAGCGTATAAAAATTTTAGAGAAAAAAGGGTAAATAGTAATGACCCATACGAGATAGTAGAACACCTGCTTGCATACTCTGAAAAAGGTGAAGTTTATACAGAGATGTTAAAAAGTGTAATAAAATATAATAAGTTTGATAAACACGATATTTAATGAAGATTTTAGTAAGTGCTTTAGAAACTTCATCAAATATACATCTAAAAGCTCTAAAAGAGAAGTTATCTTCTGATATAGAGTTTATAGGTATATTTGATAAAAACTTAGGTAAACCAACTTATGATATAAGCTCTTTAGCGGTTATGGGTTTTGTTGATGCTTTAAAAAAACTACCTTTTTTTCTAAAATTAAATAATGAGATGGTTGAGCTAGCTGCTGATGCAGATAAAATTTTACTTATGGATTCATCAGGTTTCAATCTACCACTTGCAAAAAAAATAAAGAAAAAATACCCAAACAAAGATATAATATATTATATCCTTCCACAAGCTTGGGCTTGGAAGAAAAAAAGAATACCAAAAATAGAAAAATACTGTGATACTTTATGTTCAATTTTACCATTTGAAAAAAGTTTTTATTCTAAAAAAGAGATGATAAGTTATGTTGGTCATCCACTACTCGATGAGATTTCACATTTTAAAGATGCTATTACTCAAACAAATAAAATTGCATTTATGCCAGGAAGTAGAAGTGGTGAGATTAAAAAACTTATCCCAATATATAAAGAGTTATCAAAAAAATTAGATGATAAAGAGTTAATACTTATTATACCCTCTCACTTTTCACAAGAGTATATAGATAAAACTTATGGAGATATTTCAAACTTTACTATTACAAACGATGCCCATAAAACTCTACAAGAGGTTGACTTTGCATTTATATGCAGTGGTACCGCTACACTTGAAGCTTCACTTATTGGCACTCCATTTACACTTAGTTATATCGCTAAGTCTCTTGATTATTTTATAGCTAAAAATCTTGTAAAAATAAAATATATAGGGTTAGCAAATATTTTCTTTGATAAGATGGGGAAAGAGCCAATTCACAAAGAGTTTATACAAGAGGATGTTTCTGTTGAAAATTTGTTTAATGAATATAATAATATGGATAGAACTAAATTTCTTGATAATTCGATAGTTTTAAGAGAGTATCTAAAATATGGTAGCTCTGCTAATGTAGCAAAAATAATTGAAAAAGAGAGATAGTAGAACTATCCCCCTTTTTTAAACTACTAGTGATGAGATTATAATACATTATAAATAGTAGCCTTTTTATTTTCAACATTTACATATATTGTAAACTCATAAGCATCTTCATGATTAATACCAACAGTTAATTCATACTTACCATCATTTGATAAATCATCCCATTGTTCTATACCTTTTAGTTCCTCTTCACCTTCATAATTATAATCTTCAAATTGTTCAATAACCTTATCT
>JAYEOQ010000004.1:0-26778 GCA_034723215.1 Campylobacterota bacterium
GATAAAGAGAGATTGGTTGTTATTAAAGAGAAAGAGATAATTACAGTTAAGCCAAAAGTTTTAGAAAAGGATGAAGAACAAATTATAAAAAAAGTTATTCAAGTACCAAAGAGAGATAGTATTAAAAAATTATTACCTAAATTAGCAATAATTATTGATGATGTAACTACAAGAAAACAAATGAATAGAATTATTGATATTGGATATAGTGTAAATATGGCATTTTTACCACCAAATCAAAGTCGTAAAAATTCGGCAAAAATAATTAAAAATCTTAACCAATATATGATTCATCTACCACTACAAGCAGGTTCTAATAGATATAATGAGAAAGATACCCTTCTTATTACGGACAATATTCAAAGGATTGATAAAAGGATAAAAAGTTTAAAAACACTTTATCCAAAAGCAAAGTTTATTAACAATCACACAGGTAGTAAATTCACTGCAAATAAAGATGCTATGGATAGATTACTCCAAGTACTAAAAAAATATAACTACACTTTTATTGATAGTAGAACTACAGCTAGAACTGTAGCAAAAGAATCAGCAAAAAAGTATGGTGTAAGGATGTTAAGTAGAAATATATTTTTAGATAATAAAAAAGATAAAAAATATATACAAAATCAACTTAAAAAAGCTATTAAAATAGCTAAAAGAAATGGAACAGCAATAGCAATTGGTCATCCATATAATATCACTCTTTTGACGCTAAAAGAGTCTAAACATCTCTTAAAAGATGTAAAATTGGTATATGTAAATAGATTATGATTAAAAATATTGATTTCCATCTAGAGCAACTTGATAGTATGAAAAAATATCCCAAAGAGTTGTCGTATATTGGAAATTTAGATTTACTAAAAAAAAGAAAAATCGCAATAGTTGGTACAAGAAAACCAAATCAATACACACAACAAAACACCTATAGTTTAGCAAAAGAGTTGTCAAATCAAAATATTTGTGTAGTAAGTGGCTGTGCTATGGGAGTTGATGCAATAGCACACAATGGTGCAACTCCAAAAAATACAATAGGGATAGCAGGAACAGGATTAAATATAAGATATCCCGCAATCAATAAAAAATTAATTGAAGATATTGAACAAAGTGGATTGATGATTAGTCAATTTGAAAATAATAGAACAGCTACAAGATATACTTTTCCACTTAGGAATGAATTAGTAGTATCGTTATGCGAAATACTTGTAGTAACACAAGCTGATTTAAATAGTGGTACTATGAGAAGTGTAGAGTTTGCTTTAAAAATGGATAAACCTATATATGTATTACCCCATAGATTGAATGAGAGTGAAGGTACAAATGAGCTATTAAAAAAAAGGTTAGCAACTGCTATTTATGATATTGATAAGTTTGTAGCAGATTTTGTAGGGTGTAAAAATGAGATTAAAAGTAAAGATGTTTTTATAGAGTATTGTAAAACAAATCCAACTTATGATGAGGCTATGGTTACTTATGGAAGTGAAGTTTTTGAGTATGAACTTTTAGGAAAAATTAAAGTTGAAAATGGGTCAATAATAGTTATTTAACCCATTTTATTTTGAGTCTATTATTTAGAGTAAATAATAGTTTGTGCTGATTTTAGTTTATCACCAATTTTTACTAATAAGTTTTGATTCTCTTGTATAGTTATAATTGCAAGACCATCAATAAATAGAGCTATTGAATCACCTTGTTTTATGTTTTTTGAATCTGTATGTTTAATTTTAGGATTACATAGTCCAGATATAAGTTTTAGTTTTATATTATCAAATATAAAAGTTATTTGTTCATTTAATAGATTTGCTTTATAACTATTTGGATTTAAATTTAATCCATTTTGATAACTTTCTATTTTTAATGATGAATCTATTGGTGCTCTAACTACTGCTGTATCACAAGGTGTAACTTTACAATAAATTATTTGTTTTCCATTTTTTAAATCAATTGCAGTTACAGTACCATCTATTGGAGATAACACATTGTTTGAATTTGCAAAAACTTGTCTATGTGGATTTCTATATGTAAATGCAATAAATGCAGTTAGTATAAATAAAATAGTTCCTAATATATTAAAATCTAATAGTGATAAAATTATTGCAACAATTAAAGTTGATACTATGTATTTATAACCTTGTGCTAATATAACTTCATTACTATTCATCTTCAGAAACCTCTTTTTTATCATCAACCTTTTTTGTAACTTCCTCTTTTTTATCATGATGAAGATCATCATCATTAAAAACTTCTCCACCATTTTCAATAATAATCTCTTGAACTCTTTTACCTGTAATAACTTCAATATCAAGTAGTTCAGCTGTCATTTGTTCCATAGCTTCATTGTTCTCTCTTAATGTTTGAAGAACTGCTGTATATCTTTCATCTAAAGTATTTTTAATATAGTTATCTAATTTATGTGCCATCTCATCACTATAATCTTTAGAAGTTTGTCCACCACCTAAAAATTGGTTTGTTTGTTTTGAAAGTACCATTAGTCCAGCTATATCAATATCACTCATACCGTATATTGTAGCCATAGCTTTAATAATATCTGTTGCTCTTTCAAGGTCATTTCCAGCACCAGTACTTATCTCTCCAATATATACCTCTTCAGCTGCACGGCCACCAAGCAGTGTATCTACTTCAGCCATAAGTTCATGCTTTTGCATTAAGTATTTGTTCTCTTCTGGAGTATTTAGTGTATAACCAAGTGCTGATAAACCTCTAGGAACTATAGAAACTTTATTTACCTTTTTAGCACCTTTTGTAACCTCCGCAATTAAGGCATGACCAGATTCATGATAAGCTACGATTCTTCTCTCTTTTGGTGTTATTCTTCTACTTTTCTTTTCAAGTCCAGCTATTTGTCTCTCAACAGCTTCTTTAAAATCTTCAGGCTCAACAGCATCTTTTTCTGCTCGACCTGCAAGTAAAGCAGCCTCATTTATAATATTTGCTAAATCAGCACCAGCTAAACCTGCTGTCATAACTGCAACTTCTCTTAAATCTACCTCTTTAGCAAGTTTTACATCTTTAATATGTACATTTAAAATCTCAATTCTACCCTCTAAGTCAGGTTTATCAACAAGAACTTGTCTATCAAATCTCCCTGGTCTTAAAAGTGCAGGGTCAAGTATCTCTGGTCTATTTGTAGCTGCTAAAATAATAACAGGAGCACCATCCCCACTAAATCCATCCATCTCTGCTAAAAGTTGATTTAGAGTTTGTTCTCTCTCGTCATTTCCACCCATTCCACCAGATGCTCTACTTTTACCAATAGCATCAATCTCATCAATGAAAATAATAGCTGGTGCATTTTTCTTTGCTTGTTCAAATAGATCTCTTACTCTTGAAGCTCCAACACCAACAAACATCTCAATAAATGATGAACCAGTAACACTTAAAAACTCTACATCTGCTTCACCAGCAACAGCTTTTGCTAAAAGAGTTTTACCAGTTCCAGGAGGTCCTACAAGTAAAACACCTTTAGGTATTTGAGCTCCTAGATTGATATATTTATCAGGACTTCTAAGAAATTCAACTATCTCTGATACCTCCTCTTTTGCTTCATGATTACCAGCCATATCTGCAAATTTAACATTTGGTTTTTCACTATTTATCATCTTCTTAGCACCACCCATACCAAGAATACCACCAGCTCCGCCACCCATAGATTTTGACATTTTTCTTGCTAGGAACATCCAAATAGCAAAGAAGAAAAATAGTGGTAATATCCATCCAAATAGCATATCAGCCAAAAGGTTTTGTTCATTAACTCCACCGTAGTTTATACCTTGTGCTTCAAGCATTGGTATTAGAGTATCATCTGGGATAACTTTTCTGGCTTTATAAGTTGTTGTAGATCCACCCAATGGTTTTCCTACAGCTTTTATATTTGTATCACCAATACCAACATACTCTATTTCACCATTAGCAATAAGCTTTTTTAAATCTGAATAAGCTACATTTTTATTTATAGTTTGACCATATGATGGTGTACCACCATTTACATTCATAGCATCTGAACCAAAAAAGCTTTTAAATGCCATTATAGTTACTACAGAAAATATAATAAATACAATAATAGGATTTTTATCAAAAAAATTATTTGGATTATTGTTGTTATCGTTTTGATTATTGTTTTGTTGATTATTTTGCATTGCAATTCCCTTTAGTTATCATTGTTTTTCTTTTTTACTACTAATGTTACCCATTCATTTTGTTGTAACTCTTCTATTATCTCACAGTCAGCAAATTTCTTTAGAACTTTCTGCTTATGTTGTTCCATAATTCCTGAAAGAATTATGATACCGTTCTCTTTTGTAATTTTTTTAATATCTCTGGCTATCATTGTTAATACATCAGCAACAATATTTGCTATAACTAGATCATAAGTTTTTGTTGTTGTATTTGCTGAACCTTCCCAGTACTTATTTACTTCTGCTTTATTTGTACTAAAGTTTTTAATTGCATCTTCAACTGCAACAATATCAGTATCACAAATATCTACAATAGCACCTCGTTTAAAAGCAGCAATACCAAGTATACCACTTCCAGTCCCTACATCACAAACACTACTCTCTTTTTTTACATATTTTTCAATAGCTTTTAAACACTCATTTGTAGTCTCATGGTGACCTGAACCAAAAGCTAAAGTTGGATCAATTACGATATTTGTTTTATCAAGAGATGGCACACACCAGCTAGGATGGATATAAAACTCTCCAACCTCTATTGGTTGAACACTATCTTGGTACTGTTTTATCCAATCTTGATTCTGCTTTTTTTCATTTTTAGTTTCACATATAATATCTGTAGAAAATGCAGAAGAAAGCTCTTTTGCAAAAGCTATAACACCTATCTCTATGGCATCTAGTTCATCCTCACTTCTGATAATTATAGTTTCATCCAACTCTTCTATTGCATCATAAGTTAAGCTAGAAACTAAGTCTAAAAATAGTTCATAGTATAAATTTGGCTTAATAGTAAGCTCGTAATAATATTTGTTCAAATATCAACCTTTAAATATTGTTTATAAAAGTAGATATTTTATCTAAAGTGTTGTTTATAAAAGTTTAAAAGAAAGTTTAGTTGATTTATCAAATAAAAAATTAAATAATCTTATCAACCAATTGTTCTGGCAATATACCTAAATCTTCTTCTAAAAGTTTTGTATCTCCATGCTGAATATATATATCTTCATACTCAAAAGTTTTTAGTTTTATATCCAAATCTTTATCACTTATCAACTCTAAAATAGCACTTCCAACACCACCTTGCTTTTGACTATCACTAAAAATATACCATTTAGTACAAGTTTTTGATAGCTTTACTAATAGTTCAATATCAAGTGGTTTTACAAATCTTAAATCAACTATAGTGATATCTTGTTTAGATAAATTTGCTGTTTTTATAGCTCGGCTAACCCCTGCACCATATCCAATAAATGCAATATTACTAGAACCTTTTTTAAGAATTTCACCTTTTCCTAAAACAAATGGTGTAGGATCAAACTCTAAATTATCAAATGCCCCTCTTGGGTATCTTATAGCTAATGGTGATGGAAAAGTTGCCCCAAATTCCAGTGAATATTCCAATGTTTTACTATCTCTGGGGGCTACAAGTGTCATATTTGGTAAATATCTTAACATACTTATATCAAATTGACCTTGATGTGTTTCTCCATCGGCTCCCACTATCCCTGCTCTATCTATAGTAAATACAACAGGAAGATTCATCAAGCAAACATCATGTACTATTTGATCAAAACCTCTTTGTAAAAATGTACTATAAATAGTTACAAATGGTTTAAATCCATCTTTTGCCATAGCAGCCATAGATGTAACTGCATGTTGTTCTGCGATCGCAACATCCCAAAATCTATCAGGAAAATTCTCCATAAGCTTATCCATACCAGTACCACTTGGCATAGCAGCAGTAACCCCTACAATCTTTTCATTTTCTAATGCAAGACTGTATAACTTATCACTAAATACAGAGGTGGCAGATTTGTCTCCACTTTTTTTATGAAATTTACCAGTTTTTATATCAAAAGGAGAAACACCATGCCAATGTTCGTGGTGACCTTCAGCTATAGGGTAACCTTTCCCTTTTGTTGTTTTTGCATGTACAATTACAGGTTTTCCTAAATTTTTAGCAAGTTCTAAAGTATCAACTATCTCTTTAATATCATGCCCATCAATAGGACCAATATAATCTATCCCCATCTCCTCAAAAAGAATTCCAGGTGTGATTAGCTTCATACTCTCTTCAATTCTTTTAGCAATATAGTCCGTACCTTTTGGCATATAGTTTGTAACAATATGATCAACTTTATCTCTAAAACCTTGGTAAAATTTACCAGCAAGAAGTTTACTAAGATGCTTACTTAAAGCTCCAATTGGTTTTGCTATAGACATCTCGTTGTCATTTAAAATTATCACAACTGGAAGTTTTAAATCACCTAATTCATTTAAAGCTTCATATATCATACCAGCAGTCATAGAACCATCACCAATCATCACAACAGGAACATTATCTGTGTTTTGAAGTTTATTTGCTTTTGCAGCTCCTACTGCTAATGATATTGAGGTAGAGCTATGTCCAGCTACAAAATAATCTGACTTAGATTCTTTTGGTTTTGTAAAACCACTTATCCCTTTAAACTGTCGTAAAGTTCCAAACTCTTCCCATCTTCGAGTTAAAAGCTTGTGAGGATAACATTGATGTGATACATCAAATATAAATGGGTCTGCTTCACTATTAAATACTTTATGCATACCAATAGTCAATTCAACTGCACCAAGAGTTGAACTAAAGTGACCACCATTTTTGGATACCACCTCTATAATTCTATCTCTTATATCTTGTGCTACAATGTTTAATTCATCTGTATTTTTGTTTTTTATATCTATATTTTTCATATTAATTATTTTAAATCAACTTCCCAAAAAAATTCTATCCAGTTTTTTGCTTCTCGTACACTGAAATCTGGTTGTATCAATGCTGTTTTTTTATAAAATATTGTTACTATTTTAAATTCACATTTTGGATACTTTTGTGTTAAGATTTTTAAAATCTCAACCATTGTCTCTCCACTATCAACTATATCATCAACTAAAATTACTTTTTTATAATCTGATATATCTGGTATATTAAATATATCAAAACTATCTAACTTCTTCTCATTTTCATAATGAATAGAGTTTATAGTATATATTTTTCTTGTATCTAAACCTTCAGCTAAAAGGTGTCCAAAGGTGAGTCCACCACGAGCAATAGATACAAGAGCATCAGGGTTATAAAGTTTTATTTGAGGGAGTAATAGTTTACAATCCTTTATACAATCTTTATAGCCATAATAAAGTTTATCCATTTAGTACCATATCTAATGCACTAAATACAGAACTGTTTTGTTCTTTTGTACCTATTGTTATCCTTATAGCATTTAGTCCATATCCTGTCATATCTCTAATAATAACACCCATCTCTAAAAGTTTTTGAGCAACTTCTTTAGAAGAGTTATCTCCCATATATATTGTTATAAAGTTTGTATAACTTGGAATATATTTTAACCCTTTAGAATCAGCATACTCTTCATATCTTTTCATCTGTTCAAAGTTTTTCTTGATACATTTTTTTACAAAACTTTTTTGTTTTAATGCTTGTGCAGCTCCTTCTAAAGATAAAGTAGTAACATTAAAAGGTGGTCTAAGTTTATATAATGTATCTATAATATCTCTGTTTGCTATACCATAACCAACTCTTAATCCACCTAATGCATAAGCTTTAGAAAATGTCCCTAGATAGATTACATTTGGGTATCTTTTTGTTACATCACCTACAAGGATTTTTTTTGCTTCATCTTTAAACTTTGCATACTCTTGATAAGCACCATCAAGTACCACTAAAGTATTTTCATCAACTTCATCTAAAAATTTATATACATCATAAGTATCAAGACACTCCCCCATAGGGTTGTTAGGTAAACACAAGAAAATAATATCAGCTCCCTCTTTTTTGTATATATCCCTAAACTCTTCAAGGTTATGCTCATCTGATGGAGTTTTTAAAATTGTAGCACCTGTCTGTTTTGCATATATCTCATACATTGCAAATGTTGTTTTTGCCATAAGAACTTTAGATTTTTTAGTACATTTTGCATGTACACAAAACTCTATAATCTGGTCAGAACCTGCTCCTATGATTATGTTTGAATCATCAACTTTAAATCTTTTTGCCAAAGCCTCTTTTAGCTCATACATAGAATCATCAGGATAAACAAAAGAGCTTATAGCTTTTCTCGATATTGCATCAACAACATCAGGAGATGTACCATAAGGGTTTTCATTTGATGCTAATTTTATAATATCTCTTGGGTGTACACCATATTCTCTTACAACTAATTCGATTGGTTTACCAGCTTCATATATTGAAACCTCGTCTAATACTTTGTTAAATGTCATCTGCTTCCCTTACATAACTTCCTAAGAATTTTATCTCAGTTTTATACTTATTAAATATCTCTGTAACTTTTTCTTCATCTTTATGTGCATTAAATTCAATAAAAAATGTTGACAAGCCTTTTACAATATGTGACTTTATTTTTGTTAAATTTATATTTGCTTTGTCAAAATCATTTAAAAAACTAACTAATGCTCCAGCTTCATTTGATAGTTGAACTAAAATTGATGTTTTATCATCTCCACTTTGCCCATTTTCAAAATTTGAAATGATTAAAAATCTTGTACGGTTGTCCCCTTTATCTTCAATATTTTCAAATAAAATAGGAAGTTGATACATTTTTGCACCCACATGAGAACATATAGCTGCACAATTAGGTTCTTTTATAGCTAGTTTAGCTGCTTTTGCTGTAGAGTCTACAGGTATAAGTTCACACTCGTCAAGTCCTAAATCTTCTAAAAATTTATGACATTGGTCAAAAGCAATATCTTTTGAATATATTCTTTTAATATCTTTAACATTATCAGTAGTTGAAGCTAATGTATGATGAATATCAACCATCACTTCCGTAATAATTTTTAAATCAGTTTGTGCAAAACAGTTAATAGTATCACTAACTATTCCGTTACTGCTATTTTCTATAGGTATTACACCAAATTTTGCTTTTCCTGCAGCAACTTCTCTAAATACACCATTAATTGAACCAATTGGTAAGTAAGCACTCATAGCCCCAAAGCGTGCCTCTGCTGCTTGATGAGTAAAACTACCTTCAGGTCCTAAATAAGCGATATTTTCCGGAAGTTCAAGATTTCTACTAATAGCAAACACTTCTAAAAACAGAGCCTCAATAGCATCTCTATTTAGACTACCATTTGCATCAACTGATTGTTTATAAAGTCTATCGATGATTGATTTTTCTCTCTCTGGTCGGTATATTGCACCACCACTTTGAGCTTTTACCTCTCCAACTTTATGTACAGTTTCCATACGCTTATTTAGTAGTTGTAGTACTTCATCATCAATATTATCTAAAGTATCTCTTAATATTTTTAGTTCAGCTTCTTCATTCATTGATATTTCCTTTTAAATACTATTTATAAATTAAAATGGTTACACATTGTGTAAATATTCTTCTTCTAGTGCAATTAAATCTTCAAAAACTTCTCTTTTTCTTATAAGTCTATCTTTACCATCTTCAAGTGCAATCTCTGCAACTTTACCTCTAGTGTTGTAGTTACTTGCCATTGTAAATCCATAAGCACCAGCACTATGTATAGCTATTAAGTCGTTATGCTCAGTTTTAGGAAGTTCTATATTTTTAGCAAAAAAGTCACCACTTTCACAAACTGGTCCAACTACATTACAATCACTCTTATCTTCACTTTTATCTAAAACTTCAATTTTATGATAGGCATCATATAAAGATGGTCTAAGTAGATCGTTCATTGCTCCATCTACAACAACAAATCTCTTATCTCCATTTACTTTTTCATATAAAACTTTAGTTACAAATGTACCACTGTTTCCAACGATAAATCTTCCTGGTTCACATACAACAGTTATATCAAGACCAAATAAACTATCCATAATAACTTGTGCATATTCATAAGTATCTATTAGAGTTTCATTATCATAAACGATACCAAGTCCACCACCAACATCAAAAAAGTTTAGTTCTATTTTAAGTGCTGATTTTATATTTCTAACTAAGTCTGCCACAATATTTACAGACTCTTTTATTGGTGCTAACTCTGTAAGTTGACTACCGATATGACAATGTATACCAATAGGATCAAGATTTTTAGAGTTTTTCGCAAAAATATACATCCTTTTTGCAGTATTTATATCTACTCCAAATTTGTTTTCATGTAGTCCTGTAGAGATATAAGGGTGTGTTTTAGGGTCAACATTTGGATTTACCCTTATTGATATTCTTGCTTCTTTGTTTAGCTCTTTTGCCATAAGGTCAACCCTATGAAGTTCAGCTTCACTCTCTACATTTATCATAAGAATATCAAAATTTATAGCTTCTCTTATCTCATCATCTGTTTTACCAACACCTGAGAATATAATTTTATATTTTGCAATACCTACTTTTAAAGCTCTTTTAACTTCACCAATACTAACACAATCAGCACCACTACCTTGATCTCCAAGGTGTTTAAGAACACTTAAATTTGAGTTTGCTTTTACAGCATATGAGATTAAAGATTTTCTAGCTTTAAATGCACTTTTTAACTCTTGATATTGTTTTGTAATATGGTTGAAATCATACACATAGTATGGTGTTTGATATTTATTGGCTAACTCTTTAAAATCTATAGACATCTCTATTTTTCACCATTCCAAGCGATTGTTTGTTTCCCATCTTCATTAAATGAAACAGCTGGCATACCCATAATATTATAACCACCATCAACATAGTGAATCTCACCTGTAACTGCACTAGATAAATCAGAAAGTAGATACATACCACTATTTCCAACTTCTGTAGTTGTAACATTTTTCTTTGTTGGACTATGAGCTTCATTCCATTTAAGCATAAATCTAAACTCACCAATACCAGCAGCAGCTAAAGTTTTAATAGGTCCTGCAGATATAGCATTTACTCTAATTCCATCTTTCCCTAAATCTTCAGCCATATATTTTACAGTCATCTCTAAAGCTGCTTTTGCTACACCCATAAGATTATAGTTAGGGATATATTTAACTCCACCATAATATGAAAGTGTAAGAACACTAGAGTTTTCGCTTAGTAATGGTTTTAATGCTTGAGTTACTTCAATAAGTGAGTAAACAGATACATCCATAGCTACTTGAAAAGCAGACTTTGTAATATCTGTAAATCTACCACTTAGTCCATCTTTTGGAGCAAAAGCAATTGAGTGAACAATAAAGTCAATTTGACCCATATCTTTTTCAAGTGATTTAACTAAAGCTTGAATCTCGTCAGGGTTTGAAACATCACAAGGGTATACATAATCACCAAAACCAAATTCTTCTGCTATTGGAGCAACTCTTTTCTTTAAAGAATCATTTAAATATGTAAATGCGATAGTTGCACCTTGTTCTGCACATTGTTTTGCTATTCCGTAAGCTATTGATTTATTATTTGCAACACCTAAGATTACACCTTTTTTTCCGTTCATTATCATTCTATTCTCCTGCCTTACTTGTTATCTCTATCATTTGTTTAAAATCTTCTATTTTCCAAGACCCACTACCTATTAAAGTTCCATCAACATTTGGTATACTTAAAATCTCTTCTATATTTGTAGTTTTTACACTTCCACCATATAAAAGTGGTTGAGCAAATTTCTTTTTTAGTTTTTTGTGAATTGTTTGTATATCTTCAACACTTGGAACCAATCCAGTACCAATAGCCCATACAGGCTCATAAGCAACTATCACATTTTCATAACTTAAATCTATACCATCAAATTGTTTTTGAATATATCCCAAAGTATCAGTGATACCTTTCTCTTTTATCTCTAAAGGTTCACCTACACAATAAATTATTTTATATCCTAATGCTTTGTAGTAGTTGTATTTTAAAGTTATCTCTTTTTGTGACTCTCCTAAGATATGTCTTCTTTCACTATGACCTATAAGGATAGTTTTTATTCCAAACTCATCAAGTTGTTCAGTCCCTATCTCACCTGTAAATGAACCATTTTGTATATAATAGGCATTTTGTACTCCAATAGTTAAATTATCAGATTTATTAAAATTATCAAGTGAAGTATTTGTTGGAAATATAAAAACTTCGTTGTCAATATTTTCATCATTTAAAAATTTATTTATATTTTCAACAAATACTTTTGTACTCTTTCTAGTATGATTTGTTTTAAAGTTACTAGCAATGATTTTTTTCATAATGATTTCCCTTTGATTATAATTTATTAAAGTATATATATTACCATAAAGTTATATAAATTATAATTTAAAGAGAATAATTAAATTTGACCTCTTAATTTAGACCATAAAAGCCCGATATATTCATGCATTGCTATCTCAGTTTTTTTAAGATCTCCTCCACTTGGAATTGATAAATATTTATTTTCTTTGGCTAATTTATCTGTAGGTGCTGCTATAGGGTAAAGTCCCTCTTTATTAAATAGTGCAATAGCCCTTGGCATATGATAGTGTGAAGTGATTAAAATAAAAGGTTCATCTTTTAAAATAGATTTTATTTTTATAGCTTCCTCTTTTGTATCTTTAGGTTTTGAATGGATTATTATATCTTTTTTTGGTATCCCTAACTCTACTAAAATATTTGCAGTTTTAATAGCTTCTGGAATATCATATCTACCTTCATAGCCTGAAGTTATGATTTTGCTATTTGGTATTTTATTATAAAGTCGTAATGCTTCCCAGCCTCTACTTTTCTGGTCACCACCTAAAAGTAAGATATATTTTATATCTTGAGGTATTTTTTCAAGTTTACTATATTTTGATTCCAATGGTTCTAAAAGAAAATTAGAAAAAGGGGAATAGGCAATAATAGCTATCCAAACTATACAAATAGTTAAAAATATCTTTGCTTTTTTATAACTGTTTTTATATAAAAAATATAATCCAATAAATGCAAATATAAACCCTATAGATAAAGGCATAATTAAGCCACTAATAATTTTTTTTAATGTAAATGCAATACTCATATTAAAATATTAACACAAACTATCTATAATACCTACAACTTTAGAAGCATAACCCCACTCATTGTCGTACCAAATTACTAGTTTTATCATCTTATTTTGTTTTACATCTGTAAATCGATGGTCAAGTATAGTAGTATATGTAACAGCTTTAAAATCACTGGAAACTAATGATTCATTATTGTTTAGTAAAATATCAAATTTTTGATTTTTTTCATAATTTTCACAAAGTTTTAAAAGTTCATCTTTTGAACAGTTTTTATTAACTACAAGGGTAACATTTATAACTCCAACAGTATCAGTTGGGACTCTTAATGAATTTGAGGAGATTGTATTGTGATTTATTGATGGTATTATAAAAGAACAAGCCTCAATAGTTGTAGTTTTACTGGGGATTATATTTTGTGTAGCAGATCTACCAAACTCAAAGTTGCACTCTATATCTCTATTGTGGCTACCAATACAAGCACTATCTAAAACTTTTTGATGATTTAAAAGTGGATGGATGGTTACTATGTCACCATATTCTATAGTGTAGTTATCATCTATTAGTTTTAAAATAGGGAGTAAGGCTGTTGCATTACAAGAGCTTGTAGAGATAACTTTTTGAGTATTTAAATCTAATTTATCTTCATTTACCCCAAGTATTACATTTATATCTGCATTTTTATTTGGGTGTGTTAAAAATATTGCTTTTACATTTAAGCTTTTTAATTTAATAGTATCTACTTTTGAACCACTTGCATCAATAATTATATCAACATCAAGTGCTTTAAGATCAATATCAAAAAGTGTAGGTTTGTTTAAAATTTCAATTTTAGAAGTTTTATTTTTTATAAAGTTACCATCTTCTATAAATTTATTTTCAATTCTCCCATAGGTTGAATCATAATTTATAGAGTAGGTTATATTTTCAATATTTGAATTTAATTCATTTATAGCAATAATTTGAAGTTTGTCTGAAGAGTTGACAATTCTTAAAATAGCTTTGCCAATTCTACCTACACCGTTTAATAATACTTTCATTTAACAGTTATTATTCAATAATCAGTGCCTTAACACCTGGTAAAACTTTACCTTCAATTAATTCTAAAGATGCTCCACCACCAGTAGATATAAATGTCATCTCATCTTCATCACCAGTTCTTCTTACTAAATCAGCAGTATCTCCACCACCTACTACAGTAGTTGCATATGAGTTAGCAACTGCGTGAGATAGTTTTGTACTACCTTTTGCAAATTTATCCATCTCATAAACACCCATTGGACCATTCCATAAAATAGTATGTGCATCTTCAAGTGCTTGTGCAAATAGAACAGATGAAGCAGGTCCTATATCTAGACCCATCCAACCTTTAGGAATCTCTTGAACTGTAACTGCTTTTGCAAATGCTTCACTATCAAAAGCTTCAGCAGCAACTACATCTACAGGTAAATAAAATTTTACACCTAACTCTCGTGCTTCGTCCATGATTTTTAACGCTTCAGGTATTAAATCCTCTTCAACTAAAGAGTTTCCAACTTCGTGACCTAAAGCTTTTAAAAATGTAAAAGCCATACCCCCACCAATAATAATCTTATCAACTTTTGGTACAAGGTTATATAGAGCTTCTAGTTTTCCAGAAACTTTTGAACCACCAACTATAGATACAAATGGTCTTTTAGGCTCTTCAATAATATGGTAGAAAAATTTTATCTCTTTAGCAAGTAAAAAGCCTGCTGCTTTTGAATCAATATCAAAATGTTGAGCGATACCTTCAACAGAAGCATGAGCTCTATGTGATACACCAAAGGCATCGTTTATAAATATATCAGCCATAGAAGCTAATGTTTTTGATAACTCAGGGTCATTTTTAGTTTCACCTGGCTCAAATCTCATATTTTCTAAGATCATAATCTCACCAGTTTTTAGTTCATTTGCCATTGTAATTGTATCTTCACAAATAACATTTGGAGCAAGTTTAATCTCTTGCTTTAAAAGAGTATGAAGTCTTTTTGCAATAGGCTTTAAAGAAAACTTATCCTCAAATCCATTTTTTGGTCTACCAAAGTGAGAAGCTATGATAACTGCACAATCATTATCAATACAATATCTAATTGTATTAAGTGCAGATTTTATTCGTCTGTCGTCAGTGATATTTTGGTACTCATCAACTGGCACATTGAAGTCACATCTAATAAAAACTTTTTTGTTTGCTATATCTATCTTATTTATCTCTTGTAATGTCATTCTATATTAATCCTCTATTTTTTCGAGATATGAATAGCCATATCAACTAATCTACATGAATATCCCCACTCATTATCGTACCAAGCTAGAACTTTAACCATTCTATCACCTACTACTTGAGTTGTATCCATTGGTACTATTGTGCTTGTCTCTTCTCCATTAAAATCAGAACTAACTCTTTGTTCTTCATCAATTCCTAAAATACCTTTCATATTTCCAACAGAAGCATCTTTAAAAGCTTGATTTACAGATTCTACTGTAACATCTTGGTTTAAAGTAACTGTTAAATCTACCATAGAAACATTTGGTGTAGGGATTCTAATAGCTTGACCATTTATTTTACCTGCTAAGTGTGGTAAAACTTTAGAGATAGCTTTTGCTGCACCTGTTGTTGTAGGTATTAAGTTAATAGCACCAGCTCGGGCTTTTCTTGGGTCTTTTTTATGTTTACCGTCAAGGATAAGTTGGCTACCTGTATAAGAATGGATAGTTGTCATAAGTCCATTTTCTATTCCAAAAGCATCATCAAGAACTTTTGCAACTGGAGCTAATCCATTTGTAGTACAAGAAGCATTAGATACAATAGATTGACCAGCATAAGTATCTTCATTTGCACCCATTACAAATGTTGCTGTATCATCTTTTGCAGGAGCAGAAAGTACAACTTTTTTAATCCCACTATCAATATATGGCTGAACAGATTCAGTAGTAAGGAAAGCTCCCGTACACTCTAAAACTACATCAGCACCAAGTGCTGCAAAGTCAAGTTTTGCTGGATCTCTTTGGCTTAAAAGTTTAGCTTTATCATTTCCAATATAGATATACCCATCTTTAACCTCTATATCTTTTCGATTTCCATGAACACTATCATATCTAAGTCCATATTGAATCATATCTTCAGCACCACTTGCATTACAAGCTACTAATTCAATATCTTCTCGATCAGCACATATTCTAGCCACACATCTTCCAATTCTTCCTAAACCATTGATAGCAACTTTTAAAGCCATAATCATCCTTTTTCATTTTACATTATCACTCCATATTATCTAAAAACTGATATGAAATTGTTTAAGTAAAATTAGTTACTTTTATATCCTTTTTTTAATATTTATTTTGCTAAAATATGTGTTCTAAAATTTAATGTAAAATTATAATATATACTTATAAATGAAGTTTATTTTAAAGTTTTATAAATTATCACGGGGTTTTAAATGGCAATAATGATAGAAAAGAGAAATGGTCGTAAAGAGATTTTGGATATATCAAAGATTCAAAAACATACAATTTCTGCAACAAAAGATTTAAGCGGTGTTAGTCAAAGTGAGTTAGAGATTGATGCACAGATTAAATTTATTGATGGGATGAGTTCATCTGATATACAAGATGCATTGGTTAAAACAGCTGTTGAGAAGATTGATATTGATGTACCTAACTGGACTTTTGTAGCTGCTAGATTGTTTCTTTTTGATCTGTATCACAGAGTTGGAAAAGCAACACACGGTATAAAAGGGAATGCTTATTGTCATCTAAAAGATTATATTAAATATGGTCAAGATGCAGGGAGAATTATACCTGGACTTGAAATGGGATATGATTTAGATGATCTGAATGAGCATTTAGATCCTCAAAGAGATTATCTGTTTAATTACTTAGGTATGAAAACACTATATGATAGATATTTACTGAAAAACAATGATAAAGAACCAATAGAACTTCCTCAGCAAATGTTTATGGGAATTGCTATGTTTATAGCTCAAAATGAAGTAAATAAGCAAGCCAAAGCAAAAGAGTTTTATGATGTTATCTCTAAGTTTGAGGTTATGCTGGCAACTCCAACACTGTCAAATGCAAGAACAAACCGACATCAACTTTCATCTTGTTATATCGGTTCGTCTCCTGATAATATAGAGGGGATTTTTGACGGATATAAAGAGATGGCACTGTTATCTAAGTTTGGCGGTGGAATCGGATGGGACTGGAACAGTATCCGAAGTCTTGGCGGAGTTATAGACGGTCACAAAAGAGCTGCGGGTGGAACTGTACCATTTCTAAAAATTACAAACGATATAGCACTTGCTGTTGATCAGTTAGGTACAAGAAAAGGAGCGATTGCTGTTTATCTTGAACCTTGGCACATGGATGTAATAGATTTTATTGATTTAAAGAAAAATAGTGGTGAAGAGAGAAGAAGAGCACATGATCTTTTCCCTGCTTTATGGATAAATGATATATTTATGGAAAGAATTTTAGAAGATTCTCACTGGACGCTTTTTGATCCTTATGAGGTAAGAGATTTAGCAGAACTAACAGGTGATGAGTTTAAAAAGAGATATGAAGAGTATGAAAATGACCCATCAATTACAAAAGAGCAAATGAAAGCAAAAGATTTATGGAAAAAAGTTCTTACATCTTATTTTGAATCTGGTTCACCTTTTTTATGTTTTAAAGATAATGCAAACAAAGCAAATCCAAATGATCATAAAGGTTTTATTAGAAGTTCAAATCTTTGTACAGAGATTTTTCAAAATACTACACCAAACCATTATTTAGTTAGATTAGAGTTAGATGATGGGGAAGTTTTAACTTTTGAAGAGGATGAAAAGGTTACTGTAGATAGTGGAATTGAAAAACTGGCAAATAAAATCACAGCACTTGATAGTATAAACGGCAAAAAAATCTTTATAGTAGAAAAAGAGAAAATTGATGGTGAAACAGCAGTTTGTAATCTTGCATCAGTGAATTTAAGTAAAATAAACAGAAATGAAGATATCAATAGAGTTGTACCTATTGCAATCAGAATGTTAGATAATGTTATTGATTTAAACTTTTACCCTCTTAGAAAAGTAAAAGCAACAAATTTACAAAGTAGGGCTATTGGACTAGGTGTTATGGGTGAATCTCAAATGTTAGCAGAAGCTGGAATTGTTTGGGGTTCTAATGACCATCTTAAAAAGATAGATTCAATAATGGAAGCTGTAAGTTATAATACAATTAAATCATCATCAGCTTTAGCTGTAGAAAAAGGTGTATATCCTACATTTGAAGGTTCTAAATGGAGCAAAGGTATTATGCCGATGGATCATGCAACACCTGCTGTAAATGCACTAGTGCAAAAAGATCTTTTTGATACAGGATATGATTGGAACGCTTTGAGAGAAGAGGTAAAAGATAATGGTATGAGAAATGGTTACTTAATGGCTATTGCACCTACTAGTTCTATATCTATTTTAGTGGGTACTACACAAGCAATTGAACCAGTTTATAAAAGAAAATGGTTTGAAGAAAACTTAAGTGGTCAGATTCCAGTAGTAGTACCAAATCTTAGTCCAGATACATGGAATTATTATACACCTGCTTATGAAGTAGATCAATTAAATATTATAAAAGCAGCAGCAGTAAGACAAAAGTGGATAGATCAAGGTCAAAGTACAAATATATTTATGAGTTTAGATAAGGCAAGTGGAAAATATCTTCACCAATTGTATACAACAGCTTGGCAACTTGGTTTAAAATCAACATATTACCTAAGAAGTCAATCTCCAGAAGCAGTAGCAGATGTAGCAGATAGAAGTATGGAGTGTGTGGGATGTCAATAGGAGTTAATAATGGATAGAAAAACGATATATAACCCAGAATCAACAGAAGAGTTAAATGATAGAAGAACATTTGGTGGTAATTCTGATGGTATGATAAATTTTACTAGATGTAAATATGAGTGGGCGGTTAAACTTTGGGATACAATGGAGGGGAATACTTGGTTTCCTAAAGAGGTTCAGATGACTCAAGATGCTAAAGACTATAAGTTTTTAACAGCACCAGAAAAAAGGATGTATGATTTAGTTTTATCTCAACTTATTTTTATGGATTCATTACAAACAAATAATCTTATGGATAATATAAATCCTTATATAACAGCACCAGAAATTAATGCTATCCTTTCAAGACAATCTTATGAAGAGGCGAATCATAGTAAATCGTATGCAGTTATGGTTGAATCAATATCTGATAATACAGATGAGATATATGATATGTGGAAAAATGATTCTAAATTGCAAGAGAAAAATAACTTTATCGCTGGTTCATACAAAGAGTTAGCAGGAGAAATTACAGACCACAAAATTGTATTAGCAATGTTTGCAAATCAGATTTTAGAGGGTATATATTTTTATGCCGGATTTGCTGCTATGTATGCCCTTGGTAAATCAGGTAAAATGCTTGGTTCTTCACAGATGATTAAATTTATACAAAGAGATGAGGTTACACATCTTTTACTTTTTCAAAACTTAATAAACTCTACAAAAAAAGAGAGACCAGAGTTATTTACAGATGAATTAGAAGCAGAAGTAAGAGAGATGTTTAGAAAAGCTGTAGATTTAGAAGCTAGCTGGGGAGATTATATTACTCAAGGTCAAATTCTTGGATTTACCAAAGATATTATTAGACAATATATCGAATATCTTGCAGATAGAAGACTTGAAGCTATAGGATACGAACCAGAATACAATGTAAAACACCCTATCCCATGGGTTGATGGGTATAGCTCATTTAATGACCAAAGAACAAACTTTTTTGAGGGTAATGTAGTTAATTACTCAAAAGGGAGTATTGATTTTGATGATTTTTAAAATAATAAAGTTATCAAAAGTTAGTTAAAAAGCTACTATTTTATAGTAGCTTTTTTTATAAAATTATTATAGTCTTTGAGGCATCTCATCTTTAAAAGCTATAGACTCAGCTTCTTCTAAAATCTTCATAGCACCATCTGCTATAAAATCACCAGCTAATGTTCCACCCAGTTCATCACAATTTGAAGATAATGCAGTAAGTGATTTATGCATAATATGTGTACCGTCCGGATAACCAATCATCGCTTCAAGATTTACTACATCTCCATCTATTGTAGCGTTACAAGCTACTGGTGCTGAACATCCAGCACCTATCTTTGCTATAAAATCTCGTTCAACTTTTGTACATAAAAATGTTGCTTTGTCATTTAATGAAAGAGCTATTTCTCTTACTTTTTTATTGTTAGAAACTATCTCAATACCAAGCGCTGCTTGACCCATAGGTGGTATCATATTTTTAAGTTTTAACTTTTTAGTAAAAGGGATATCTTTTAATAAATCTAATCTATGAAGCCCGATCCAAGCTAAAATAATAGCATCATATTGACCCTCTACCAGTTTTCTAAGCCTTGTATTTACATTTCCTCTTAAATCTTTTACAACTAAATCAGGTCTTTTTTTAAGAAGTTGCATCCTTCTTCTTAAACTAGTAGTACCAACTACTGCACCTTTTGGTAAATCTTTTAGTTTTTTATATTTATGTGATAAAAATACATCACTTTGATCTTGTCTTTGTGTTATAGCAACAAGCTCTAATCCATCTGGGATATATGTTGGTACATCTTTTAAACTATGTACTGCAATATGTGCATTTCCAGCTAACATCTCATCTTCTAGCTCTTTTGTAAAATGACCCTTTCCCCCAATAAGTGCAAGTGGTTTATCTAAAACTTTATCACCATTACTTACAATCTTATTTAAAACCACTTCAATATCTGGATATGAAGCTTCAATTCTAGCTTTTACATGGTAAGCTTGCCAAAGTGCTAAATCACTTGCTCTTGTCGCTATGATGAGTTTTTCCATTATTTTATTTCTCCATTATTTTGTTTCAAAAAAGCTTCATATTTCATTCTTGATTTATCTATCTCTCCATCAAAAAATAGAGTTGGTGTTCCGTTTACAAAAGCATCTTCAGCCATTTGTAAATCTTTTTTAATTTTTTTAGTCCATTTATTACTATTAATTTGCTTCATAGTTATATTTGTGTTGTATGTTTTATTGAAATATTTTAAAGCTTTATTATTGTCTGTTTCTTTGTAAGCATCATAAAAGTTACTAAAATCTTTAGTGTATACTTTATAGTCAATATCTTTGACCCCTTGCTCTTTTGCAATCATAGAAGCGATAGATAAAGTTTTTGCAGTTGGATGCATATCAAGTGGCATATGATAATAATACAAAGCGATATTTTTAGGGTTTTTCATAATATTTTCAATAATAAAAGGGACTTCATCAGTACAAATTGGACAAAGTGGATCACTAAATAGTACTAGTGTATGTTTTGCATCTGGATTACCAGCTATTAAATGTTCTTTAGAAAAATATTTTTTATCCAAAGTAGGATACATCATATCTTTAAAGCTTCTTTTAGTTTTTGTATTGATTAGCTCAGGAGAGATTAAACCATCTTTGGCAAATAGCGTATCTTTTTGTTGTATACTTTTCCCATTTACTGTTATATCAAGATTGAAAACATAACCATACCAACCATCTTTTTTTAAATCTTTTTTTAAAACAATGTTTATTTCATTAATTTTTCCATTTGCTTTGGATACTGCTCTTTTTATTCTTTGTTTTTCATATTTTAAAACTTCATCATCTATTGTGTTAGCTACTATAGAACTACTTAATAGGCTTAGTATCATCAATGATTTCAACGTCAATGATCTCATCATTTTGAACCCCTTTATATGTTGTATTATTAAAATTGCTTTTGCTTTTGTCAAAGTTACTTGGGTAACCATTTGTTTGGTGTGGAGATTTAAATTGAAATATTTTACCTACAAGAAAAGGTAAAAAACCTATGAGCATCAAAACACCTAAAATATCTGTAAAAAATCCTGGAACTATCAATAAAGCTGCACCAATTGCACGACCTACATTAGTTCTTAAAAATTCATCTTGAGTCATATCTCCAGATCTTGCTTTTTCTATATTTGCCATAAGTGAAAACTTAAAGTTTTTAAGGATAGTTATACCCAAAATGGCAGTAAGTAGTATCTCTAAAAAAATAGTTAAGCCACCAACTTCACCTGCAATTGCAGATGATATCATCACTTCTAAGAAAAGATAAATTAAAAAATAAACCAAATTAACTCTTTAAATCCAAAAAAATCATCCTACTGTAGTTCCTCGTTGTTTCTCTTGTAGTTGTGTAATAAAAGCCTGAAGTTCAATTACTTTTGTTTGTAAACTATTGTTCTCTTTACTTAACTCTTGATTCTTATGCATTATCTCAGCTTTTTTTGTTTTCTCATCAGTTACAATTTGATTTTTTTGTCTTGTTAAATTTGTTACCTCTTTTTCATAATGTGTAATTTGAGAATTTAAAGATAAAACTTTTTGTTTCTCTTTGTTTAGTGCTGATATTATAAAGTCAGTATCTCTATTATTTGTAGCATTTTGATTCAATATCATAATTTCATCTTCAAGAATTTTTATCTGTTTAGCTAAATTAGACTCTTTTGATCTTTGTTCAACAATATTTTTTCTTACCCTTTGCATAGTTTGTTGTTTTTCTAGTTCAGTATTTGTCTGGTCTAATCCAATTAAAATATAACCAGTTACCTTACCTGTTGAACTATTTAAAGATGTAATAATTGTTGTATTTAGATAAAATATATTTCCTGATTTAGATATAAATTTTATCTTACTAGTAGAAGAATCATTGTCTCCTAAAAGTTTTAATATATCATTATAATTTGTAATTAGAGCATCATTATGAAGTAAACTATTAATATCCATAGTTAACAATACCTCTTTTGAATATTCTGATATCTCACTAAACAATTCATTTGCTTCAATTATTTTACCATTTTCATCAATTTTAAACATCGATGCAATATTATTCATAATATCCATATACTGTGTAATCTCTTGCTCTTTCTTTAGAACTAATGATTTGTTGTGTTCAATCATACAAAACTTAGAGATATTTTGAAGTAATTCAGTAGTATTTATTGGTTTTAAAGCATAATAAGCAATTTTTAACTTAATTGCTTCCATTAAATAGTTAGATTCACCGTGAGCAGTTGTAAATATTACAGGTATCTCTTCATCAAGTTGTCTAATCTCTTTAATCATATCAATACCATTAAGATTTGGCATATTGATATCACTTACTATCGCATCGATATGTGTTCCTCTCTCTTGAGTGTAGTATTTAAATTGGTTTACACCATCATTACCATCATTACATATTATCACTTCACCAAATATTTTTTTAAATATCCCACTAAGTGAACTACGAATACTCTCATCATCTTCTACATACATTACTGTTAAGGTTTTTAAAAATTCTTTATCAAACATAAGATATTATATATAATACTAACTGAATTTATTATTATCAATTAAATATAAACTTTCAAAATACTTAATTTAAGTGGTATTTAAGTATAGTTCCCCTATTATTCCGAACTTATTTTTAAGAAAGGATATATTTCAAATGAAATTTACAAAAAGCTTACATCAAGTTGATGTTAAAAAAGAATGGATTGTTATTGATGCTACAGATAAAATCTTTGGTAGACTTATGACAGAAGTTGCAACTATTTTAAGAGGTAAAAACAAGCCTAATTTTACACCAAATATTGATTGTGGAGACAATGTAGTTATTATAAATGCTACTAAAGTTAAATTTACAGGTGCTAAACTTGCTGATAAAAACTATTATACTCACTCAGGACACTTTGGTTCTACAAAAACTCATAAAATGGCAGATATGTTAGAAAATAGCCCAGAAAAGTTATATAAACTATCAGCTAGAGGAATGTTACCAAAAACTAAATTAGGTGCAAAACAACTTAAAAACTTAAGAGTTTATGAAGGTGCAGAGCATCCTCATACAGCACAAGTACAAGGATAATTAGATGGCAAAAGTATATGCAACAGGAAGAAGAAAAAGAGCTATAGCTAAAGTATGGCTAGAAGTTGGAAAAGGTGATATTACAGTTAATGGTCAACCTTTAAATATATGGCTTGGTGGTCACGAAGCTCTTAAAAAAAGAGTTAGACAACCATTAGAAGTTTCTAAACAATTAGAATCTGTAAATATTGTAGCTAAAACTTTAGGTGGTGGTTACTCTGCACAAGCTGATGCTTTAAGACATGGTATCTCAAGAGCATTAGTGGCTTACGATGAGCAATTTAGAACTATTCTTAAGCCTCATGGTTTACTTACTAGAGACGCGAGAGTTGTTGAAAGAAAGAAGCCAGGAAGAAGAAAAGCGAGAAGATCTCCTCAGTTCTCAAAAAGATAATAGATTCACTTTATTATTTTTACAAGCTAAAAAGAGAAATCTTTTTAGCTTTTTTTATGTACAATTCACTATGATTAAAAACTTAATATTATTACCCCTTTTTATAACAACATTATATTCATCAACTTTAAATCTTTCTATCTCATCAAACCCAAGTAGAATTAATCCTATTTTATCAACAGATAGTGCAAGTAGTGAAATATCTTCTTGGATATTTAATGGTCTTTTTAAATATGATAAAGATGGAAATGTTGTTGTTGATTTGGCAAAAGATTATAAGTTTAAAGATAATAAAACATTAATAGTGAATCTAAAAGAGAATATAAAATGGCACGATGGTGTAGATTTAACATCACTAGATATTCTATTTACATATAATATGATAAATAATCCAAAAATATACACCCCTACAACATCAAGTTTTACAAAAGTTGATTCAGTTAAAATAATAGATAAATATAGCTTAGTGATAAAATATAAAGAGCCATATTTTAAAGCTTTAGAGATATGGATGGTAGGTATTTTACCTTTTCATCTTTTAAAAGATGAAAAAGATTTAATGACAAGTGAGTTTAATAAAAAGCCAATAGGAACAGGTCCATACAAATTAGATGAGTTAAAAATATCACAAGATATAGTTCTAAATGTAAATAAAAACTATTTTGAAAAAGTTCCAAATATAGAAAAAATTCACTACAAGTTTGTACCAGACCCTACTACATCATTTTATATGTTAAAACAAAAACAACTTGATATGGGGGGATTAACTCCAATACAAGTTGATAGGCAAATTGATAAAAAGTTTAAATATAATTTTAATCTATTTGAAAAACAAAGTTTCGGATATACATATATGGGATTTAATTTAAAAGGTGAAAAATTTAAAGATAAAAAAATTAGAGAGGCTATTAGTTTATCTATAAATAGAGATGAATTAGCAAATATTTTATTTTTTGGTCATGCAAAAGTTTGTAATGGTCCTTTTTTACCTGGAACATTTGCATTTAATAAAGATGTTAAAACACCAAAACAAAATATTGAAAAAGCAAAAAATATTTTAAAAGAGGCAGGCTATGATGAAAATAATAAATTTTCATTTGAAGTAATTACAAATGCAAATAATTCTACAAGGGTAAATGCAGCTGAGATTTTGCAGTATCAGCTATCGTTTGCAGGAATAGATATGAAAATAAGAGTTATGGAGTGGCAGGCTTTTTTAAATACTATAGTTCATCCTAGAAACTTTGATGCAATAATATTGGGTTGGGGTTTATCTCTTATGCCAGATGCTAGGTCAATATGGCATAGTAGCAGTGATAAAACTGGTGGATTTAATATGGTTGGTTATAAAAATAGTGAAGTTGATAAATTAATTGAAGATGGTGAGATAACAATTAATAAAGAAAAATTAAGTAAAATATATAAAAAAATATATAAAAAAATAAGTGACGATATCCCATATCTTTTTTTATATATACCAAACAGTATAACAGTAGTAAATAAAAATATAAGAAATGTGAAACCTGCGTTAATAGGAATAACACACAATCAAGAGGAGTGGATAAAAGAATGATAACTAAAAGGGATTATTATGCAAATAAAAAAAGATGAAATAACTATATTATTTGATTTAGATGGGACACTAATAGATAGTACAGATGCGATTGTAGGGTGTTTTTATCACTCATTTAAGGAGTTAGAATTTGATTTCTTAGGGACAGATGAAGATATAAAAGTAGAGATTGGTTACCCTCTTGATATTATGTATGGAAATTTAGGAGTAGAGAAGAGTAGAGTATGGGATTTTGTTGATAGTTACAAAAAAGAGTATCGAAAAGTATCACAAGAGAAAACTTTTCTTTTGGAAAATGCACTACAAACAGTAAAATTAGCTTCAAGTTTTGCAAGACTTGGAATAGTAACAACAAAAACGACTGCATATACTATACCCCTACTTGAAAATTTTGGTATAATGGGTTATTTTGAAACAATAATAGGAAGACAAGAGGTTGAAAACCCAAAACCACATCCAGAACCTGTACTAAAAGCACTAGAAAATATGGATTTAGTAGTTCATAAAAATATATTTATGATAGGTGATACAAAACTGGACATTATAGCTGCAAATGAAGCAAACATCAGTAGTGTTGCAGTGTTGTGTGGATATGGTAAAGAGGATGATTTAATACAATACACATCTAATATTGTTACCGATTCTTTAGAAGCGGTAAAATTGATACAAAATAAGTATTTCTAAAGCATAATATAAGTTGTAATTGTTTAAAATTGAACCATATAATTATCAAATAATTAATATTATG
>JAYEOQ010000005.1:0-6641 GCA_034723215.1 Campylobacterota bacterium
GAAGAAAAATGGCAGGATTAAAAGATTTAAAAGGACAAGGACACGCACCAACGCTGTTTATGGCTTTTTTATATTTCGATATGAGTTTTATGGTGTGGACAATGTTAGGTCCATTAAGTACAGAGATTAGTGAAGCGTTGGCTTTAACAGGTCATATTATGACAGCAGGTGAAAAAGCTACATTACTTTCACTTCCTATTTTAAGTGGAGCAATTTTACGAATAGTGTTAGGTTTTGGTGTTGATAAACTTGGAGCTAAGCTAACTGCTATGATGTCACAAGTTGTAGTAATCGCTGCATTGATGACTGCATATATGATGGGTGATAGTATCACTTATGATGCTCTTTTATTAGTTGCACTTGGTCTTGGTTTTGCTGGAGCTTCATTTGCAGTTGCACTTCCTCAAGCTGGACAATGGTATCCACCAAAACTTCAAGGTGTAGTACTTGGTATTGCAGGAGCTGGTAATATTGGTGTTGTTATTGACTTTATATTTGCACCAAAATTAGCTGAGCTTTATGGTTGGGATGCTGTATTTGGTATAGGTGCTGCTATGGCAACTGTTGTTCTTATTGCTTATGCTTTTATTGCTAAAAATGCACCTGAAGATGTATATCAAGCAAGACCTAAGAAACTTAAAGATTATGGAAAACTACTTAAAGATAAAGATACATGGTGGTTCTCACTATTTTATGCTATTTCATTTGGTGGATTTGTAGGGTTTGCAGGATATATGAAAGTTTATCTTATGAATACATATTCTGTAGATATGGCAGCATTTGGACTTGATGTACTTGATGAAGGAAATGTAAAAGTTGTTGCTGGTTATTTTGGAGCATTGTGTATATTTGCAGGTGCAATTCTTAGACCATTTGGTGGAAATACTGCTGATAAAATTGGTGGAGTTAAAGCACTATACTTTTTCTATGGAATGGTTGCATTATTTGTAACTATTACAGCTACAGTTAAACTTCCATTTTTCTTAGCTATCTTTGTACTATTCTTAATCATGGCAAATCTTGGTATGGCAAATGAAGCAGTGTTTCAGCTTGTACCTCAAAGATTTGGTAAAGATATAGGTATCATGACTGGACTTGTAGGTTGTGCTGGTGGATTAGGTGGAACAGCCTTAATCAAAACACTTGGTTGGTCAAAGGGTACATTTGATGGATATACAGCAGGATTTTTAATATTTGCAGCTGTTGTTATAATTGCACTTGCAGGTCTTAGTATAGTAAAAACTAGATGGAGAACTACATGGGGAGTTCAAGCTGGTGGTAGAATTTAATATTAAAAGGGATTTGCCCTTTTAATATATTATTTTTTATAATAATTTTATTTAGCTATATTAAAATTATTATAAAAAATAGGAAAGAATAATATGAAAAACTCAAATATAAAAACCTCAGGTTTCTCTTTAGCTAAACGAAAAGAGCTTACAGGTGATGACTTTTATGATGTAAAAACAATTGGTAATTTAACTATTGCTATAGTTTGTGATGGAGTGGGTTCTGCTCAAGAGGGTACCCAAGCTGCCAAAAGAGTTACAGCCCACCTTATGACAAATTTTAAAAATCGTCCAGTTACTTGGTCTATTGAAAAATCAATAAAATCTTTTATAGAGTCTATAAATTCTATATTATACCAAGAATCAATGGTAAACTATGAAAGAGAGGAGTTAGTAACAACTTTAACAATAGTTGTTATAGAAGGAAATAGACTTTATGGAGCAAATGTAGGAGATAGTAGAGTATATCTTTTTAGAAATGAGAAATTAATACAGTTATCATCCGATCATGCAATGGAAGAAGACGGATATGAAAATGTTCTTACTCAAGCTATTGGTATAGCTCAAGAAACTACACCTTATTATTTTGAAAATATTGTTCAAAAAGATGATAAAATTCTCTTATGTTCGGATGGTTTATACAATGTAATGAGTGAAAACCGTTTAGAAACAGGTATACCAATGGGTGCAAACTTTCTTGTAAAAAAAGCTAGTTCATTGATGGAGGAGAACCTTCCTGATGATACAACAGCAGTAGTTATTGATATTTTAGAAGAGAATCAAGTTGAAAAACTAAAAGCTCAAGATTTGATAATACCAGAAAAATTAAATAAAAATGATGAAATTGATGGATATATTTTAGAAAAGTCACTTATTCAAAATAATCGTACTTGGATGTGTAGTAAAAAAGGTAAAAATTATGTTGTAAAATTTGCACCACTTGAAGCAATTGATGATAAAAATATTTTAGATTTATTTGTAAAAGAAGCTTGGAACTCAAAAAGATTAAAAGCTGGTTTTTTCCCAAAAGCTGTAATACCTAAAAATAGAACACATAGGTACTATGTGCAAGAACAAATCGTAGGTGAAGACTTAAAAACATATCTTAAGAAAAGAAAACTACACATTGATGATGCCATTAATTTAGCAAAAACATTACTTCATATGGCTCAATATTTATTAAAATTTGATTTAGTTCATGGAGATATAAAACCTGAAAATATTATGGTTATTGAGCGAGATGGTAAACTTATATTTAAAATTATTGATTTTGGTAGTATGACCGAAATTTATAGTATAAATAGTAAAGCTGGTACACCATCATATTTATCTCCTCAAAGATTTAAAGGTGATGCTATAAATGAGTCAAGTGAAACTTTTGCTATAGGGGTAACCTTATATGAATCATTAACACAAAAGTTTCCATATGGTGAAATTGAACCATTTCAACAACCAATTTTCAAATCAGGAAAATCTGCTAAAAAGTTAAACAACAATATACCCTTATGGCTAGAAAGCATAATTTTAAGAGCAACAGCTATTGAGGAAAATGAAAGATATAGCCACTATTCAGAGATGATTTTTGAACTTGAAAATACCAATAAAGTAAAGCCATTTTATAATAAAGAAGCACCTTTACTTGAAAGAAACCCACTCATAACTTGTAAAATTGGTTTTTTTACTATGTTGTTAATAAATATATTGATAGTTATTACATTTTCATAATTTATTTACCTATATGATGTAACTAATTTAAGTTAAAATAAATTCACTATTAAAAAGGTCAATCATTAATTTGATTGACCTTTTTTTATTAGTATAATAAATACTTATTATACACTATAATTGTATAATAAATATACAATTATAGTGTTGTGTATTTATACAATTTACACTATACTAACATTATCAAAACAAGGAGTCAAAATGTTAAAACAAACATTAAAAATAGGATTAGGTCTTTCACTTGTTGCTTCTACGCTACTAGCAGCACCAGAAAAAACAAAGCTAAAGATAGGTTTTATTGCACTTACAGATTGTGCACCACTAGTAGTTGCTAAAGAGAAAGGTTTCTTTAAAGCTGAAGGTTTAGATGTACATGTTGCAAAAGAAGGTGGTGGTTGGCCAGGTATTCAACAAAAAGTTATCTCTGGTGAGTATGATTTTTCTCATGCCTTAGCTGGTATGCCAATTGCTGCAACTTTAGGTATCAATGGAAATGCTAATTTACAAGCTGTTTTATCACTTGACTTTAATGGAAATGCGATCACTTATGGTAATAATATCATTAAAGAGATGGAAAAGTATGGTTTAGATAAAACAGAACGACCAGTTACTGCTGATAGTTTAAAAAAGTATATTGATGCAAAACATGCAAAAGAGGGTTCAAACTATGCACCACTTTCATTTGGTATGGTACACCCTGTTTCTACACATAATTATGAGTTAAGATATTGGATGGCAGGTTCTGGAATTAAACCAGACCAAGATTGTACAATTAAACCGTTTCCACCTCCTACTATGCCATCAAACTTAATCGCTGGTAATATTGAAGGTTATTGTGTTGGTGAGCCTTGGAATTCAAGAATCGTACTTAAAGATAAAGGTTCTGCACTTGTAACAAACTATGATATTTGGAACAATAACCCTGAAAAAGTTTTACAAGGTAGAGCTGATTTTATTAAGAAAAATCCAGAAACAACAAAAGCTGTTATGAGAGCTGTTTTAAAAGCTCAAATGTGGCTAGATGAGTCTTGGGAAAATAGAGAAGAAGCTATTGGTTATTTAGCTAAGAGAAACTATGTAAAAGCTCCAAAATCAGTACTTAGAAAGTCAATGTCTGGAACTTTCCTTTATACTAAAGGTGTAGATTCTTCAAATCCAATGTTTAATACATTTGCTAACTACTATGCTTCGTACCCATTTTACTCACACGGTATGTGGTTTGTAACTCAAATGTATAGATGGGGACAAATTGATAAGCCTGTAGATATGAAAGCTTTAATTGAAAAAGTTTATAGACCAGATCTATTTGAAGAGGTAGCTAAGCAAGTTGGATACACACTTCCTCCATCAGCTTGGAAAAAAGATGGTGTTGATCAATACAATAAATTTATCGATGGTAAAGTTTGGGATCCAAACAAAGCAGTTGATTATATCTTTGATGTAGAGGTATCAAACTCTAAAGTTTCTAAAGCAGATTTAATGAAAGTTAATGATTGGAAAGTTGAAACAAAACAACCAAAATATGTATGTCCTTATGGACCAGCTGGATGTGCTGACCCTAAGTTTGTTATAAAAAAATAATAGACAAAAAATATAAAGATAAAAGCAAAGCTTTTATCTTTATTTGTGCTTAGTGATACTTTACCTCCTAAATAAAGTTACAAATTTTTATACTAAGTACAAATAAGGATAAAAACACTTAATATTTATAGATGCCTAGATGATTATATACCCACATTTTTCTTCCAAAAAATAAGTTAATATTATCTAGGTATCTATAAGTATTAAAAAATTAATACAAAACAAAGGAAGAAAAATGAACAAAGAAACATTAAAGAAAATCGTTCTACCACTTATGGTGTTAGTTGTGATTATTCAATTTTGGTCAGGTGTAGCACAAGTTGTGGAAGATTTCCCAACTCCTAGTGATACTTATGTAGCAGCATTTGGTGGTGTAAATGCAGAAGGTGATGATATAGAGGGTGTACTAGCAGACCCATTTTATATTGAAAATCAAGATGATATGGGTTTAGCTTGGCAGATACTAGAATCACTTAAAAGAGTATTTGGTGGATTTGCATTGGCTATTTTAGTAGGAGTTCCTGTAGGACTTCTTATAGGTATGTCTAAAAATGCACAATATGCACTTGATCCATTTATACAGATATTTAAACCTGTATCACCATTAGCTTGGTTGCCATTGCTTTTATTTATCTTTCAAGATATTACATTAACAGCAATTTCAACTATATTTATAACATCAATTTGGCCTATTATTATCAATACAGCTTTAGGTGTAAGAAGTGTAAATGAAGATTATATGAATGTTGCAAAGGTTCTTAGATTTTCACCAATGGAAAAAGTATTTCAAATCATATTACCTGTTGCAGTTCCTTTTATATTTACAGGTATGAGATTGTCTTTAGGTATCGCTTGGCTTGTAATTGTAGCTGCAGAGATGCTTACAGGTGGTATTGGTATTGGATTTTGGATATGGGATGAGTACAATAATCTTGCATATGCAAATATTATTATCGGTATTATAATTGTTGGTTTAGTTGGATTTATGTTAGATTTAATTATGGGTAAAATAGCAGACTTTTTTGATTATAGAACGGCAGGGAGAGCATAATGGCAAAGAAATTTTTAAGTTTAGAAGAAATTGAGAAAAGATTTCCAATACCAGGAAAAGAGGACTATGTAGCAGTTGTTGATGTAAATCTTGAGATAAAAGAAAATGAGATTATCTCTATCATTGGACATAGTGGTTGTGGTAAGAGTACACTACTTAATATGATAAGTGGACTTGATGCTCAAACTGAAGGTAATATTATATTAGCAGGTAAAGAGGTAAAAGGTCCAGGACCTGATCGTGCTGTTGTTTTTCAAAATCACTCACTTCTACCTTGGCTAACTGTTTATGAAAATATAGAGATGGCAGTAAAAAAAGTTATGCCTGATTTGACAAGTGCAGAGTTAAGAGCAAGAGTAGAGAAATTTGTATCTATGGTAAATCTTGACCATGCTAAAGATAAAAGACCAGATGAGATAAGTGGTGGTATGAAACAAAGAGTTGGAATAGCTCGTGCTTTATCAATCTCTCCAAAAGTATTACTTATGGATGAGCCATTTGGAGCATTAGATAGTTTAACAAGAGCAAATCTTCAAGAACATCTTATGAGAATACAACAAAAAGCACAAAATACAGTTATTATCATCACACATGATATTGATGAAGCTGTTTTACTAAGTGACAGAGTTATTATGATGACAAATGGACCAAGTGCTACTATAGGTGAGATATTAGATGTAAATCTTCCAAGACCTAGAAATAGAGTTGAACTTCAAAGTGACCCTGAATATACTAGATGTAGAGAAGCGATACTTAGCTTTTTATATGAAAAATTTGCTAAGGATGATGAATAGTCAAAGTTAAAAGATAGATATATTATCTATCTTTTAATAGCTTAGGTGCGATACTAAATATCTATCTAAACTATTAAACCATCCTATAAAGAATAGCTTAAACGATTAGCTATTTTTTTAGGCATTACTTTATTGTTTGATTTTTTGAGCATTTTTTAACAAAGTGTTCAAATGATCAAATTAAAATTGATACATTTATTA
>JAYEOQ010000006.1:0-6637 GCA_034723215.1 Campylobacterota bacterium
GAGATCACTTAGGAAACAGAAGAATTAGATCAATTGGTGAGTTATTATCAAATGAGTTACATTCTGGTTTAATTAAGATGCAAAAAGCTATTAGAGATAAGATGACTACATTAAGTGGTTCATTAGAGGATTTAATGCCTCATGATTTAATCAACTCAAAAATGATTACATCTACAATTACAGAGTTCTTCACTTCTGGTCAACTTTCTCAATTTATGGATCAAACTAATCCACTATCAGAAGTTACTCATAAAAGAAGACTTTCAGCTCTAGGTGAAGGTGGACTTGTAAAAGAGAGAGCTGGATTTGAAGTTAGAGATGTTCACCCTACTCACTATGGTAGAATTTGTCCAGTTGAAACTCCAGAGGGTCAAAATATTGGTCTTATTAATACACTTTCAACATATTCAAAAGTAAATGAATTAGGTTTTATTGAAACTCCATATAAGAAAGTTATTGATGGTGTAGTTACAGATGAGATTGAATACTACACAGCTATTCAAGAAGAGGGTAAAACAATTGCTCCAGGTTCTACAAAACTTACAAAAGAGGGTAAGATTGCTGATGCTCTAGTTGAAGGTAGAATTGATGGTGAGATTATGCTTGTTGAATCTGCCAAAGTAGAATTAATTGATATCTCATCTGCTATGGTTATGGGTGTTGCTGCATCACTTATTCCATTTTTAGAGCATGATGATGCCAACAGAGCCTTAATGGGATCAAATATGATGAGACAAGCTGTTCCATTATTAAGACCAAATGCTCCTTTTGTTGGAACAGGTTTAGAGAAAATTGTTGCAAGAGATTCATGGGCAAGTATAAAAGCTAATAGAGCTGGAATAATTGAAAAATGTGATTCAAAAAATATTTTTATTAAAGGTGAAGATGAAGAGGGTGCATTTATCGACCACTATATTTTAAGTAAAAATGCTAGAACAAATAACAATACAACATTTGGACAAAAAGCAAGTGTAAAAACTGGTCAAGTTATTGAAGCTGGTCAAGTTATTGCTGATGGTCCATCTATGGATAATGGTGAGTTAGCTATTGGTGTTAATGCTACTGTTGCATTTATGCCTTGGAATGGTTATAACTATGAGGATGCGATTATCCTTTCTCAAAAACTTATTAAAGATGATGCATTTACTTCTGTACATATTTATGAAAAAGAGGTTGAAGCAAGAGAATTAAAACATGGTAATGAAGAGATAACAAGAGATTTACCAGGTGTAAAATCAGAATCAATTGAGCATCTTGATGATTGTGGTATTGTAAAAATTGGTACTTATTTAAAACCAGGTATGATAATGGTTGGTAAAGTTACACCTAAAGGTGAGATTAAACCAACTCCTGAAGAGAGACTATTACGAGCTATCTTTGGTGAAAAAGCTGGACATGTTATCAATAAATCTATGTATTGTTCTGCATCAATTGAGGGTACTGTTGTTGATGTTAGAGTTTTTACAAAAAAAGGTTATGAGAAAGATGATAGAGCAATATCTACTGTTGAAGCTGAAAAAGCATCTTTAGATGTAGAGCATCATGATAAATTAATGATGTTAGATAGAGAAGAAAATCTAAAAATCAATGATTTAATCTCTAAAAGTTCATTAGATAAAGATGTTGAGATTGGTGAGAAACAATTTAAAAAAGGTGATAAATTAACTATTGATGATTTAGAAAATGTTAATAGATTTGCAATGAAAAAAGTTATTGCATCATTTACAAAAGATGTTGCAAAATCTTATAATAAAATTAAAGATCACTTTATTAAAGAGAAATCTGACTTAAGAGAGATTCATGAAGATAAGTTAGCTATTTTAGAGCATGATGATATTTTACCAAATGGTGTAATTAAACAAGTTAAAGTTTATATTGCAACAAAAAGAAAAATAAAAGTTGGTGATAAGATGGCTGGACGACATGGTAATAAAGGTATTGTTTCTAATATCGTACCAGTTGTTGATATGCCTTATATGAAAGATGGTTCTACTGTTGATGTTATTTTAAATCCACTTGGGGTTCCATCTCGTATGAATATTGGTCAGATACTTGAAGTTCATTTAGGTTATGTTGGTAAACAGTTAGGAGCTCAGATTCAAACTATGTTTGATGAGAAAAAAGGTACATTCTTAAAAGATTTAAGAGAAAAGATGTCTGAAATTGCTGATGTAACTAAACTTATGAATGGTAAAGCATTATTAGAATCAATGGATGATGAAGAATTACTTTCTTATGGTCGAGATTGGGCAAAAGGTGTTAGATTTGCAACTCCTGTATTTGATGGTGCAAAGCAAGAAGAGTTTGATAAGTTATTTGAATTAGCAAAAATGGACGCTGATGGTAAAACTGAACTTTATGATGGTATGACTGGTGAAAAAATGGCAGAGAGAGTTAATGTTGGTGTTATGTATATGTTAAAACTACATCACCTTGTTGACGAAAAAGTTCATGCTAGATCAACAGGACCTTACTCTTTAGTTACTCAACAGCCAGTTGGTGGTAAAGCACTATTTGGTGGACAAAGATTTGGAGAGATGGAGGTTTGGGCTTTAGAAGCTTATGGTGCAACTGCAGTTCTAAAAGAGATGCTTACAACTAAATCAGATGATGTTGAGGGTAGAACACGAGCATATAAAGCGATAGCAAATGGGGAGAATGTACCAAGATCAGGTGTACCTGAAACATTCTTTGTATTAACAAAAGAACTTCAAGCATTAGGACTTGATGTAGAAATTTTTGAAGAGGCGGACGCAGATGAGTAGTAATGAAAAAATTTTAAAACCAATAGAGATACATGAACTAGAAAAACCAATGGATTTTTCAGCATTCCAATTAAAAATTGCGAGTCCTGAGAAGATTATGTCTTGGTCATCTGGTGAAGTAAAAAAACCAGAAACAATTAACTATAGAACTTTAAAACCTGAAAGAGATGGTCTTTTTTGTGCTAAGATATTTGGACCTATAAAAGATTATGAGTGTATTTGTGGTAAATACAAGAAGATGAGATACAACGGTGTTGTTTGTGAAAAATGTGGTGTTGAAGTAACATCATCAAAAGTTAGACGACATAGAATGGGACATATTGATTTAGTAGCTCCTGTAGCTCATATCTGGATGGTATCTTCACTTCCATCAAGAGTAGGAACACTTTTAGGTATTAAACTTAAAGATTTAGAAAGAGTACTATATTATGAAGCTTATGTTGTTTCTAATCCTGGTAGTGCTTACTATGATAGTGAAAATTCTAAAGCAGTTCAAAAATTTGATATTTTAAATGAAGAGCAATATAGAAGTATTGAAGAGAATTATGAACATACTGGTTTTGAAGCAAACATGGGTGGACAAATTGTTCAAGATTTACTTAAATCTCTTGATTTAGTTGAGTTATTACATTCTTTAAAAGAGGATATGGGTGCAACTAAATCTGAAGCAAAAAAGAAAACTATAATTAAAAGACTTAAAGTTGTTGAAAACTTTATAAATAGTGGAAATAGACCAGAATGGATGATGCTTACAGTTTTACCTGTTCTTCCGCCAGATTTAAGACCTCTTGTTGCGCTTGATGGTGGTAAGTTTGCTGTTTCTGATGTAAATGATCTGTATAGAAGAGTTATAAATAGAAATAATAGACTTAAAAGATTAACAGAGCTAGATGCACCTCAAATTATTATTAGAAATGAGATGAGAATGCTTCAAGAAGCTGTTGATGCATTATTTGATAATGCAAAAACTGCAAATGCTGTAAAAGGTGCAAATAAAAGACCTCTTAAATCATTATCTGAAATTATTAAAGGTAAGCAGGGTAGATTTAGACAAAATCTTCTTGGAAAAAGAGTTGATTTCTCTGGAAGATCTGTAATTGTTGTTGGACCTAACTTAAATATGGATCAGTGTGGTATTCCAAAAAAAATGGCACTTGAACTGTTTAAGCCGCATCTAATGGCAAAACTTGAAGAGAAAGGTTATGCAACAACATTAAAATCTGCAAAAAGATTGATTGAAACAGAAACAAATGAAGTTTGGGAGTGTTTAGCAGAAATCGTTGAAGATTATCCTGTATTATTAAATAGAGCTCCAACTCTACATAAACTTTCAATTCAAGCATTTAATCCAGTTCTAATTGATGGAAAAGCTATTCAGTTACATCCTTTAGTGTGTGCTGCTTTTAATGCCGATTTTGATGGGGATCAGATGGCTGTTCATGTACCTTTATCACAAGAAGCTATTGCTGAAGCAAAAGTTCTTATGATGAGTTCAATGAATATCCTTTTACCTGCTTCTGGTAGAGCTATTGCTGTACCTTCTCAAGATATGATTTTAGGTATCTATTATCTATCATTAGAGAAAGATGGAGTAATTGGAGAGCATAAATTATTCTCTAATCTAAATGAAGTTTTAATGGCTTTAGAGCTTAAGAAAGTTGATCTTCATGCTAAAATAAGAACAATGATTGATGGGCAATTAGTAACTACTACTGTTGGTAGATTAATTATTCATAATATTTTGCCAGATTTTGTTCCATTAGAATTATGGAATATTATTTTAAAGAAAAAAAGTATTGGTAACTTAGTTGATTATATTTATAAACATGGTGGATATGAAGTTACACCTAAATTTTTAGATAACTTAAAAAATCTTGGATTTAAATATGCTACAACTGCTGGTGTTTCTATCTCTATTGATGATATTAGAATTCCAGATTCAAAAGGTGGTTTAGTTGCTAAAGGTAAAAAAGAGGTTATTGAAGTTCAAAAACAATTTAACCAAGGTCTTTTAACTGAGCAAGAGAGATACAATAAAATTATTGATATCTGGACAGTTTTAAATAACAAACTAGGTTCTGAGATGATGGATTTAGTTGAAGCTGATAAAGATGGATTCAACTCTATTTATATGATGGCAGATTCTGGGGCTAGAGGTAGTTCTGCACAGATTAGACAGCTTGCTGGTATGAGGGGTCTTATGGCTAAACCGGATGGTTCTATTATTGAGACACCGATTATCTCTAACTTCCGTGAAGGTCTAAATGTACTTGAGTACTTTATCTCTACTCACGGTGCTAGAAAAGGTCTTGCCGATACAGCTTTAAAAACTGCGAATGCTGGATATTTAACAAGAAAACTTATTGATGTATCACAAAATGTTAGAGTTGATTTAGAAGATTGTGGTACACATGAAGGTATTGAAATTTCTGATATTGTTGATGGTAATGAATTAGTTGAAGCACTAGAAGAGAGAATCACTGGTAGAGTTATCGCTGCTAATATTGTTGATCCTATTTCAAATGAGATATTATTTACAGAGGGTACTTTAATAACAGAAGAGGATGCAAAAGTTGTATCTGATGCTGGAGTTAAATCAGTTGTAATTAGAACACCTCTTACATGTAAAGCTGAGAATACTTTATGTGCTAAATGTTATGGACTAAATCTTGGTGAGCAAAGAAAAGCAAATCCAGGTGAAGCTGTTGGAGTTTTAGCTGCACAATCAATTGGTGAGCCTGGAACTCAGCTGACACTTAGAACATTCCATGTTGGTGGAACTGCTAGTGCAACTCAAGCAGAAAAAGAGTTAAAAGCTTCAACAGAAGGTTTCGTAAGATACTATAATGTTGAAACATATACAAACAAAGCTGGTGAAAATATTGTAGCAAACAGAAGAAATGCTGCTGTTTTATTAGTTGAGCCTAAAATCAATGCTCCATTTAGTGGTATTGTTGGAATTGAATCAACACATGAAGAGATGATTGTTTCAGTTACTAGTTCATCTGATGAGAAGAGATATTACTTTAGAAAGAATGATGTTGCTAAGCCAAATGAGTTAGCTGGTGTAAGTGGTAAAATTGAAGGTAAATTATATTTCCCATATAAAGATGGTGAAACAGTAGATGAGTCTGATTCTATAGTTGAAGTTATCAAAGATGGTTGGAATGTACCTTCAAGAATCCCTTATGCATCTACACTTAAAGTTGATGATGGAGCTCCTGTATGTAAGGATATTATCTCTAGTTCTAAGGGAAAAGTAAAATTCTTTAGATTAGTGGGTGATTATTTAGAGAGAGTTACAACTAAAAAATCAGGTGATATTGTTTCACAAAAAGGTTTATTTGCTGTTGTAGTTGATAGTGAAGATAGAGAAGCTGTTAGATACTATATCTCAAGAGAGTCAGTTATAACAGTGGATGATGATACTGAAGTAGAAATTGATACACTTATTGCAAAACCACAAAATGAATCACATGTTGTAATTGCAGAGTGGGATCCGTATTCGAATCCAACTATTGCACAAGAAGCTGGTAAAGTGGTATTTGAAGATATTATCTCTGGTGTAACTGTTTCTGAAGCTTATGATGAGTTAACAGGAACTTCAAAACTTGTAGTTAATGAATATATACCTGCTAATTATAAACCTTCTATTACAATAAAAGGTGCAGATGATAGTGTTAAAACTTATCTTTTAGAACCGAAAACATCATTGTTTGTTAGTGAAGATGAAGAGGTTGCAGTTGCTGATATTTTAGGTAAAACACCTAAAGCTGTTTCTAAATCATCAGATATTACTGGGGGTCTTCCAAGAGTTTCTGAGTTATTTGAAGCAAGACGACCAAAAAATATTGCAGTTTTAGCTACATTTG
>JAYEOQ010000007.1:0-9927 GCA_034723215.1 Campylobacterota bacterium
TGAAATAATCCATCTTGATACAAATTTAATCCTCTATGATATAAAGCTAACTCATTATCTAGGTTTTCCCTACTAGTTTGATAAAGGTTATTCTCTATACTTGCATTATCAAAGTCTATCACTTCCCATACTTGAAGTGGTTTAGAGTGACCTTTTACAGTAATTAAATCCAAATATCTAAATATATATTTATCTTCAAGTTGCCATTTTGTAAAATTTGATATATTACATTTGGAGCCATAATATTTACATAAAGATTCTAACTTAAATCCTAAATTCACATTATCACCTATAATAGTATAATCACTTCTAAGTAGAGATCCCATCTCTCCAATTACAGCATCACCTGTATTGATACCGATTCCTATCTCTAATGGAGCAATATTTTTATATGCACACATATTTACTATTTTTTCAAACTTTTTATTTGTTATTAACCGCTTATTTATATCTTTAATCTCATAAAGCTGTTCAAGAGCTGTATCTACAGCTTTGGTTGCATGACCCTCAATATCTGCTGGTGCATTCCAATAAGCCATAATAGAATCACCAATAAATTTATCAATAGTACCTTTGTTTTTAATTATGATTTTTGACATAGGCTCAACATACTCATTTAGAAAGTTAATTAATATAGTTGCATTTGGTGAAGACTCAGATATATAAGAAAAATTTCTTATATTACTAAAAAAGACAGTTATCTCCTTATTTATTGGATTAAAACTATCACCCTCTATAGCAATTAACTTTTCCATAACCTCCTTAGAAACTTTTGATGCAAATTTATTTTTTATCTCTTGTTCTTTTTTTATTTCAAAGATATAGTCCATAAATGTAGCAACTAAAACTGATAAAAATAGAGCTAGCAACATTAAAAAACTATTTATTATAACTCCCTGTTGAAATAAAATATAATATGCAAAAAGAAGTATAGATGTTGATAATAAAAATAAAATAAATGGATTTATCCATAAAGGTGAAAATGTAATCAAAGTAAATGTCATAACTATAGTTATTAATATTAAAAATAGGTTTGCTCCATCTATCCAAGATGGCAATGTTATAAAGTCACCATTAATAATATTATCTATAACATTAGCATGAACTTCAACCCCAGGAAAAACTGGTTCAAAAGGGATTGACCTTAAATCACTTAGTCCTGTAGCAGTTGTCCCAATTAGTGCAACTTTACCAGCAATATCATTTTTATTAAAATTACCATTATAGATATCAATTGCAGAAAAATATTTAAATGTATGATTATAACCTCTATAATTAACAACTAATCTTCCATGCCTGTCTGTTGGTATTTTAAACTCACCAATTTGAATACTTTCAATACCTAAATTACTATAATTTACAACAATGGCTTTTATCCCCATAGATGCTCTAATTATCTCTAATGCTAAAGATGGAAAAATTTGTTCCTTATATCGGATAACTAAAGGAACCTTACGAATTACACCACTTGTATCAGCAATAACATTAAAAAAACCACTTGAGTATGCACTTTTTTGTAACTTATCATGGTTTAATATAGTCCCTTTTGCTGTAATTAAAAATTCATTTAATTGTTTTTTATTTTTCTCTACAATTATAGCTGGTATATTTATTGATTCTTGTTTTGTAAATTTTTGAGTTGTAAGTTCAAAACTATAGCCAAGTATTGTTGGAGTATTTTTAACCATATAATTTAACTCTTCATCAAAATCAGGTGCTTTTATATTTGTAATATTATATTTTTTAAATATAGTAGCGGGTGAACTATTATCAAGTTCAGCAAAAACAATATCAAGCCCAATAGCACCGATATTTGCTAACGATAAATTTTTCAAGATTTGTGATACTTTATCCCTTGACCAAGGCCATTGACCTAGTTGATTTAAAGATTTCTCATCAATATCAATAATAACCACACTACTATCTTTTGTACTAAGTTCACCTCTTGATATAAACATATAATCTCTAATTTGATTATCAAGAGATGTGGTAAAATTATTAAAATATATATTAGTGGTAACTACAATCATAAACACAGATAATACAGCTAAACTATAATAAGCAAATTTTTTTAGATTAAACTTCATAATGTATGATTATATCAAAGATTGTTTAAATAAGTTGCATTTAGATATACTTTGGTTATGTTAAATATAAAAAAGCTTATTATTATATTCTTTATAATTATTGTAAATACATCTTTGTATGGAGCCTTATCAAATAATATACTAAATAAACAAAACGAAATCTCTTTAGAGAAAAATATATTAGATAAAACGACTATTAAACAGCCAATAAGATTAGCAGTAATGAGTTATTGGGAAATAGATAAGAATGGTAATAATTGTCACTATAAACTAATAGACCTACTAAAAAAATATGGGGACTTAAATATAGTTACTTATACATTTGACTATTGGAATATTGGATATAAACAAGCTTTAGAAACTAATAATATAGATGGTATTATGGGGCTTAGCTGGACTAAGCAAAGAGAAAATAATGATTTTTTATATACAAAACCATATAAATTTACGCCATATTATTTAATTGTAAAAAATAATAGTAATATAAATACAATTAATGATTTAAAAAATAGAAAACTTTATCTAAATAAATTCTCACCTTTAATACAGATGATAAAAGAAAAGATTCCTTCTGTAAAAATTGTAGATAAAAAGGAGGAGGCAGATGCGATATTTTCATTCTTTGCTGATTATAAAAAATTAAAAGAGACTAATTATAAAGTTGTTGACACTATTTACGATAGATATGGAGAGCTGTCAATTGGTATTAATCATAAAAATATAGATACTTTTTTAAAAATCCAAAAAGCTTTTAGATTAATTCCTAAAGAGGAGTTGTTGGCTATTGCGGATGATGATAAAATTAAGTTTACTAAAAATGAAAGTAATTGGCTAAATAAAAATCAAATTATTCATTACACATATAACCCAGACTTTAAACCAATAGAGTGGAAAAATGAATTAGATGAACATAAGGGTATAATACGAGATATTATTAAGTTAATTGAAACAAAAAGTAATATTAAGTTTAAAGAACACTCCTCTAAAATAAAAGATACTGTTATGTTTAGTGCTATGGCCAAAAATGATGATTTAAATTTAAACTTTACACAAAATAGTTTGGTTTCTATCCCCTATGTATTTGTAAGTAATATAGATGAAAATTATAATAATGGCTTTAATGACCTCAAGGATAAAAAAGTTGGAGTTATCAAAGGGTCACCTATTATTAAATTTATTCAAGAGTTTAGGCCTGATATTAAATTTATTCCCTTAGATAATATTAAAACTGCATTTAATATGTTAGATGATAATGATATTGATTTAATTATTACAAATGCCATAACAGCTAAGTATTATATCACTATTTTGCAATTTGATGATTTAGGAATATCATATAAAACTATGTTTAATTTAGATCTAAAAATAGCAATTTATAAAAGTATGCCACAAGAACTATTATCTATTTTAGAAAAATCAATTAAGAATATTACCAAACAACAATTAGATGATATAGTAGACAAATGGACTGAAATAAGGGTAGAAAATAAAACAGATTGGTTTTTTATATTTCAAGTTACAGGAATCATTTTATTTGTATTATTAGTAGTTTTTATAAACAATTATAAATTAAAATCTTTAGTAAATGCCAAAACTTTAGATATCAAAAAACAAAAAGATGAGATTGAAAATACTTTATCCTCTTTTGATAAAAATGTAATGTTCACAAAAACCGATTTAGATGGTGTAATTACCCATGCAAGTGATGCATTTTGTAAGTTAAGTGGCTATACACAAGAGGAACTTATTGGTCAATCACATAATATTATGAGATATCCAGATACTCCAAAAGAGGTTTTTCATACAGTCTGGAAATCCTTAAAAGCTGAAATACCTATAGTTAAAGAGTTTAAAACTTTAAAGAAAAATGGAGCTGTTTATTGGGTTGAAGTGCTTTTTTCTCCAGACTATGATAGTGATGGAAAACTTATAGGATATAGTGGTATAAGGCAAGATGTTACAGATAAAAAAGAGGTAGAAGATTTAAGTGCAAATCTTGAAATAAAAGTTATCGATAGAACAAAGGCTTTAAATGAAGCAAAAAAAGAGATAGAGATAGCCCATAAAAATACAAGAGATAGTATCGAGTATGCATCTTTAATTCAACAAGCATTGATACCTGAAGATGAGATTGTAAAAAACTTTTTTAGTGATTCATTTACATGGTGGAATCCAAAAGATATAGTTGGTGGAGATATATTTCTATTTGAAACACTAAGAGATAAAAATGAATGTTTATTTATGGTTATTGATTGTGCAGGACATGGAGTTCCTGGAGCATTTGCTACGATGTTAGTAAAAGCAATAGAAAGGGAGCTTGTAGCTAAAATAAGTAAAAGCGATTATGTGATTGATACTTCAATTGTGATGAGCCATTTTAATAAAACTATGAAAAAGCTTTTACATCAAGAAAATGATGATGCAATCTCAAATGCAGGATTTGATGGTGCTATAGTTTATATAAATAAAACTGAAAATATTATAAGATTTACAGGAGCTTATACTGAGTTGTTTTATATGAAAGATGATACCATCAATACAATAAAAGGTGATAAACAATCTGTTGGTTATCGACAGTGTAAAGCTGACTATGAATATAAACAGCATCAAATCAATATTGAAGATGGTATGAAATTTTATATATCAACAGATGGATATTTAGATCAAAAAGGTGGAGAAAAAGGTTTCTCTTTTGGTAAAAAAAGATTTAAAAGTGCAATAGAATCAAACTATACAAAATCTATGCAAGAACAAATGGATATATTTGTAGATAACTTAGAAGATTATCAGCAAGATTATTTTAGAATAGATGATATTACAATATTTGGGTGGAAGGTATAAAATGACAGCAAAAGATTTAGAGTTAGAGCTATATAATAATGATATCATATTTACTTTTAGTGGTTCAATATCGTATAATACACTAACTGCCATTAGTATCTCTATAAAAGAGGAATTGAGTAATAGAGAAGGGACAAGTAAAGAGTTGTTTAATGCATATTATGTTTTTATAGAACTGATACAAAATATTATGAACTACTCTATAAAAAGAACAGATGAAAGTGATAATGGAAGTGGTACATGCTTTGTAATTCATCATAATCATAGTAAAAAATTTAAAATTTGTGCAGGAAATCTAGTATCATCTGAACAAGTATCTAAAATAAAAGTAAAAATAGACAAAATTAATTCACTTGATGAGCAAGGGTTAAAAGATTATTATAAAGAGATAAGAAGAAGTGGTCAAGATACACATAATAAAGGTGGTGGATTAGGTTTTATAGAGATAGCGAGAAAATCATCTGAAAAATTAAATTATAAAATCACAGAAATTGATTCTGATAAATTTTATTTTGAATTAAATGTAGATATTTAAAAAGGGGAAATTATGGCAACAATTGATATAGAAAAAACACAATTAACTCCAAGTATTCTTTTAGACAAAGAGAGAGGTCTTATTGAGATAAAAGGGGATTCTCTTCCAGAAAATACGGCAGAGTTTTATAAACCATTAATGGTAGAGTTAAAAGACTATTTTAATTCTCCACAAGATAAAACAATAATTAATCTTGAGATAACATATTTTAATAGTAGTAGTTCAAAACTATTTTTTGATTTTTTTGATCTACTTGAAAATGCAAGTTTAAAATATAATATTGAGATAAATTGGAGATATGATGAAGAGAATGAGAGTATGGAAGAAGCAGGTGAAGATTTTAAAGAAGATTTTGAAACTCTAACATTTAATTTAATTATACTTTAAAAGGAAAAATGATGATAGAATCAGAATTAAAATTATTAGATGATCTCGATTTTTTAAAAAATGATTTTAATACTACAATTGATAAACTTTCTAAGGATTTAAAAAGAAGTTATAAAACAATTGAAAGATCAGATAGACAACAAACAAGAGAATTTTTAAAATTAAAAGAATTAAATAAAGAGATTGAAGATACACAAAAAGAGATAATATTTACTATGGGTGCTATTGGAGAGAGTCGCTCAAAAGAGACAGGAAACCATGTAAAAAGAGTTGCTGAATATTCTAAAATATTAGCCTTAAATTATGGTATGAGTGAATATGATTCAGAGATGTTAAGACAGGCAAGTCCTATGCATGACATTGGTAAAGTTGCAATTCCAGATGCAATTTTAAATAAACCTGCGAGATTTACTCCAGAAGAGTTTGAGAAAATGAAAGAGCACGCTCAACTTGGATATGAGATGCTTAAAGTTTCACAAAGACATCTCTTAAAAATTGCTTCAATAGTAGCATATGAACATCATGAAAAATGGGATGGGACAGGTTACCCTCAAGGTACAAAAGGTGAAGATATACACATATATGGAAGAATTACAGCACTGGCTGATGTATTTGATGCGTTAGGAAGTGCAAGAGTATATAAACTTGCTTGGGATGATAAAAAAATATTTGAGATGTTTAAAGAGGAGAGGGGAAAACACTTTGACCCTAAACTTGTAGATATATTTTTTGAAAACTTAGATCAATTTTTGGAAATTAGAGATAGTTTAAAAGATAAATAGTTTTTTAAATTAAATATTTATCTTTTACCCTTATTTTACCAATTTTTGATTATATCTTGAAAAACCAAAGTTAAATCTTCAACCTCTTTTACAGTTGTTCTTTCATCTACTGCATGGATAGTATCATTTATCACTCCAAATTCAACTGTATCAATTTTAAATTGACCAAAAAATCTTGCGTCACTAGTTCCACCTGCTGTTGATAATTTTGTATCAAACTTACAAACATTTTTTATACTTTTTTGAATATCTTTTACAACTTTAGTATTTGAATCAGTTACAAATGGATATGAACCCTGTGTAAGTTTTAAACTGAAGTCAAGCTCACTGAAATTTTCATCTATAAATTTTTCAATTGTTTTTTGTGTTGTTTTTGTGGAGTTTCTTACATTGAACATCATATTTAATTTATTTGGTGTTACATTTGTTACTTGCATACCTGCTCGCATATCTGTTATCACCATTTGACTAGGAGCAAAAAAATCATCTCCATTGTCAAGATTATATCCAGCTATTTTAGGAAGTATTGAAGAGATTTGGTGGATAGGGTTTATTGCTTTTTCAGGATAAGCAGCATGACCTTGCTTCCCTTGTATCTCTAAATATCCATTGATACTACCTCTTCGCCCTACTTTTATAGCATCTCCAAAGATATCTTCACAAGTTGGTTCTGCTACTATTGCTGATGTTGGAAGAAAATTTTCATTTTTAAGATATTCAAGAACTTTTACTGTTCCATTTATAGCATCACCCTCCTCGTCTGAAGTAAGTAACATAGATAATGTTCCATTAAAATCTTTTACATTTTTACAAGCATAAAGAAATGCAGCTACTCCACTTTTCATATCCTGCGTACCTCTTGCGGTTATAACACCATCTACAACTTTTGCTTCAAAAGGATCTACACTCCAACCATCACCAGTAGGGACTACATCTATGTGTCCAGCAAAACACAGATGCTCATCACTATCATTAAACTTTTTATAATAAAATCTATTTGTTACATCTTCAAAGTCTAGTTTTACTACATTCCATTCTTCACCTAAATACTCCTCTATAAAATCATATATCCCCTCATCTTTTGGAGTAATTGACTTATATTTTAAAAGTTTTTGAAATAACGGTATTATCTGCATATCTTATTTATCCTAATTTAATTTTTTATTTAGTATCATTTTAGCTAAATATTAATTAAGGATAAAAAATATGCATTTAGACATTACACCAGAAGTACTAGTTTCACAACTAAATATTGGTAAAACAGATTCAAGCTTAGACCAAGTAACACAAGCAATTGAAAATACAAATGAATTCAGTAAATTCTCAAAACATATTATAAGTTTAAACGATAAGTTAAAACATATGAATGGATTTGTATCACTATCAAATAGTGTACCTCATTTTAAAATAAAATGTGACACAACTAATGATAGCGATGAGATAATAAGTGAATTTACAGATGAAGTAAACCACTGGGCAAATAAATATAATGTAGAACTGCAAAAAGTAGATAATAAAGATGTATACTATATTATAGGTCATAAATAAAATCTATTATTAAAAAATAATGGTCTTTACACTATTTTGTGTATTGACCTTTTAGTAAAAATCCTATCTATTTTTATATCAATTTATAAAAAACAATAAAATTGTAACTTTAAAGAACTATCTTACATTTATTCAAAAAATATATCATAAAATTATTATACTAACACAACTTTAACACATTTTTTATTTACACTTTAAATATAAAAAAATTCAATGAGGAGAAATAGATGAAAATATTAATATTTTTATTACTGTCTGCTAGTGTTGCAATGGCATCCGTAGGAAATATAACATCATTTAAAGGGAGTGTAAGTGTTAGTAGAGATTCGGCAGAAATAAGAGCAAAAATTCATTTGCCAATAGAGAAGAGTGATGTAATATCAACGAAAAACAATTCAAATGCAATTATAAAATTCAATGATAATACAATAGTTACAATCGGAAAAAAATCATCTTTAATTGTAGAAGACTATGTTTATGATTCTATTAATACAAAAAACTCTAAAACTCAGTTTAATTTTATTAAAGGTACATTTAAATGTGTTACTGGAATCATAGGAGATATAAATTCTAAAAACTTTAAACTTAAAACAAATTCAGCTCTTTTAGGTATTAGGGGAACTGTAACATTAGGAGATCAAAAACTTATAGCTTGTACAAAAGGTTCTATCAATGTTGAGTCTAAAGGTAAAAGTGTTGTTGTAAATGCAGGTGAGTATGTAGAAACCATAATAGGTAAAAAACCATCAGACCCTAAAGTACTTACAAAAGGGATATTATCTATGATTAATAACAATCTATTAATATCTGGAATATCTAGTGGAAACTCAAATAAAAAAGACTCAAGATTAAAAGTGTTAACTAATATTGTTGAAAAGTCAGTTGAAGCACAAAAAGAAGAGGAATCAGATGGAGATAGTGGTCATGGCCATTAAAATTATAGAATTAGAGGAAAAATGATGAAATATATAAAACATTTAGCAGTTATATTAACAACAATTGGAATTATGAGTGGGTGTGTTTCAGGTGATGGTGGCTTAAATAAGTTTATGGGAACTTTGAATAAATATATTGAAAATAAGGGTTATTTTACCAAGGTTAGTGCTGAAGATACAAAAGGTATAGGTGTTGTAAAAGAGGCATTAATTAATGATAATATAGAGATTAAATTAATAAATGAATTTGGTGAAGTATATCAGTTATCTGATGTTATTATTGGTTATGGAACTCATAAATTTGATGTTTTAGAACCTAAAGCAATAGAGGAGGTAATAATCTCAAGAGATAAGGTTTTTAATAAAAAATATTCTAAATATTCTAAAAAAGGTTTAGAAAAAGGGTTTTTAGGATTTGAGTATATGTCATTTTCTGATGAAGCATTACTTGGTATGTTAGCACAAGAGTATAATATGAAAATAGTTGTTGTAGATACAACAACTAATGATTTAGCAAAAATTGACTATAAAATTTCGGATGTTAAATTATCTCAAAAGATGAGGCAAGATATTTATTTTGGATTTATTGATACTTTAGAGTATTATATCGATCGTGAAAATGATCATTAAAATAATTTAAGATATAAACTCAACTGTTAAAATGATGATCAATACACTTTTTAGTGTATTGACCTTTTTTTGCTTTAGCAAAAATATTTAACTTTACTTTATATTTTTTTGCTATTTTTTCTATTGTTTTTTTATTTTTTTTATTAAATGTAAAAAGTATCTCATACTCTTCACCACTACAC
>JAYEOQ010000007.1:9937-17362 GCA_034723215.1 Campylobacterota bacterium
TTTATCAATATCATTAAAAAATTCAAATCCAATACTATTTGATCTACTTAATCTTTCAAGTTCAAAAAACAATCCATCTGATATATCCAATGCACTATTTATATACGGCGCTACACTATAAAAAAACTTTGGATTTAGTTTAGGGGTGACAAACTTTGAATCTTTTGATACATTTTCACCATTTAGTAAACTATCTAAATCTTTTTTTACAGTTCCAAGTGTCCCTGTGTAACAAACTAAATCACCTTTTTTCGTACCTGTTCTTAAAGCTGGTTTTTTACCTTTTGATATAGTAGATACAATTGTAACTGATATATCAAGTTTATGATTTGAGATAGTATCTCCACCTATTATCTCACAATTAAATTGTTTTGCAACTTTTTTAAACCCTTTTGATAACTCTTTTAGATCAGTTTTTGTAAAAGATGGAGGGATAGCAACACTTAGTAGTGCATACTTTGGTTTTGCATTCATGGCTATCGCATCACTTATATTTATAAGCATCGATTTAGCAGCTATTTGTTTTAAACTCATCCAAGATGTTTTAAAATGTACATTTTCAAAAAATGCATCCATACTATATACATACTTACCTATAACTGCACCATCATCACCTATAAATTTTGAAGATGAGAACTGTTTTATAAAATATTCTTCTTTATTGATTGTTTTACTCATAATGGGATTATATCATTTTATATTAATAGTTTAGATATAATTTAGGATAAATTAACTAAGGATTCAAAATGAAAAAAATATTTTTTAGTCTATTAGCAGTATCTACACTATTTTCACAACAATTAATAAAAATTAAATCAAGTGATAACTTATCGTTAACTATTTATAACAATAATCTTGCAATGATAAATGAAAAAAGAACCTTTGATATAAAAAAAGACGGTTTACAAAAATTGGTTTATGAGGGTATTGCATCATCAGTAATATCTGAATCTATTATTCCATACTTCTCAGAGCAAACAACACTATATTCTCAAAACTATCACTATGATATTTTATCATTAAATAAACTTTTAGAAAAACATATAAATAGAGAGATAATCTATAAAGAAAAAGTTAATGATTACAAATATAAAAGAGAAAGAGCAGTACTTTTATCACTCAACCCTATCTTATTAGAAAAAAAAGGTGAGATAATATCTGGTATCTCACCAAATCAAATTATATTTACTTCACTTCCAGATGACTTAATAACAAAGCCAAGCTTAGTTTGGAATACAGATTCTAAAAAAGGTAAACAAAATATAGAACTAAATTATCTTACAAAAAACATCTCTTGGAGAAGTGACTATATTTTAAACATTGATAAAAGCAACAGTTTAAATGGTTGGATCACTATTAAAAATAACTCTGGTGTACAATATAAAAATGCAAATATATATTGTATCGCAGGTGATGTTAATACAAATACTCAAGAGATAAGAGAGAACTACAAAGCAATGGCATATAGAACTATGGCAAAATCCCCACAAGTTATAGAAAAATCTTTTGCGGGGTATCATCTCTATAAGATTCCATTTAAAGAGACATTAAACAACAATGAAAAAAAACAGATAAATTTTATAAATAAACAAAATATAAAGATAAACTCAAAAGCTACAACTAAAAATGCAATATTTCTCCATAGATTCTCAAAAATTAAAGAGCAAAATTTCAGTAATATTATTGAACTAAATAACTCAAAACAATCAGGACTGGGTATACCACTACCTAAAGGGATAGTAAGAGTATATAAAAAAGATGGTAAGATTTCACACTTTATAGGACAAAGTAGAATTAAACACACTTCTAACAATCAAAAAATATCTTTAAAAATTGGAAAGTTTTTTGATATAAAGCAAGATATAAAACAAAAATACTACAAAAATACAAGAGAATATATCCGTACAAAATACAGTAGATTAATAAAAAATAAAACAGATAAAAAAAGAACAATTGAGATAATAGAAAGTAACTATTCTAATAATATAAAAAATATAATTAATATAAATAACTGTAAAGATAATTGTACTTCTATACAAGATGGATTATCTCAATTTAAATATATTATAGAGTTAAAACCAAATTCAACATATAATTTAGTTGTTGATTATAAGTTAGAATACTCGATACCATTAAAATAAGCATTTTATTGATATAATGATAGCTATTAAGAAATATAAGGAAATATATTGGACTACTTAAAAGTTATTGGAAAACAAAACTTAGAAGGGAGTGTAGAGATTAGTGGAGCTAAAAATGCAGCTTTACCTCTTTTAACATCTACAATACTATCAAAAAATAAAATTACTATATCAAATTTACCGAATGTTGTAGATATAAATACGCTACTTAAACTTCTAGAGATGCTAGGTTCATCATTTAAAAAAGATGAATCAGGTCTTATTATAGACTCTACAACAGTTACAAAAACAAAAGCTACTTACGAAATAGTTAAAACTATGAGAGCATCTATCTTAGTTCTTGGTCCTTTACTTAGCCGTTTTGGGCATTGTGAAGTTTCACTTCCTGGTGGTTGTGCCATTGGTCAGAGACCTGTTGATCTACACCTTAAAGCTTTAGAGCAAATGGGTGCAATAATTGAGATAAAAAATGGTTATATTGAAGCAAAAGCTCCAAATGGACTGCAGGGTGCAACTATAGTTTTCGATAAGATAACAGTAACAGGAACTGAAAATATTATTATGGCAGCAGCTTTAGCTAAAGGTGAAACAACTATTATAAATGCAGCAAAAGAGCCAGAAGTTATAAATCTTTGTGAAGTTTTAAGAGACGCAGGTTTAGAGATAAGTGGTATTGGTACAAATACTATAAAAATAGTTGGTACAAATCAAGAGTTATTAGACTTTAAAGACTTTACTATTATTCCAGATAGGATAGAAGCTGGCACTTATCTTTGTGCAGGTGCTATTACTAACTCAATTTTAAAAGTACAAAATGTTATACCATCACATTTAGATGCTGTTTTAAATAAGTTTGAAGAGATGGGATTTTTAATACAAAAGGATGATACAAGTATCACAATACTACCTGCAAATAAGATAAAACCAATTCAAATAACTACAACAGAATACCCGGGTTTTCCAACAGATATGCAAGCACAATTTATGGCAGTTGCAACTATGGCAGATGGAACTAGCATAATAGATGAAAAACTGTTTGAAAATCGTTTTATGCATGTGAGTGAGTTGGTTAGAATGGGTGCAGATATCACACTAAATGGTACAGTAGCAACTATAAAAGGAACACCAAAAAAACTATTTGGAACTGATGTGATGGCTACAGATTTAAGAGCTAGTTCTGCTTTAGTTTTAGCAGGACTAGTAGCTAATAATACTACAAATATTCATAGAATTTATCATCTTGATAGAGGTTATGATAGACTTGAAGTTAAACTTAGTCAACTAGGTGCTAATATCACAAGAGAAAAAGAGTAAAAAACTCTTTTATCTCTTTTCTCTCCACCTTTTTAAAAACTCCTCTCTAGTATATATTTTTGCACCTAATTTTTTCTTATATTGCATATGAGGATGTCCTAAATTCCAAAATGAAAAATTATTCTTTTCTAAGTAAAAACTCAACAAAACTAACTGTAGATTTCCACAATTATTATGTAGTTTTTCTTTAGAACTAAATCCGCTTAAACTAGTATAGATAGAACCTGTTTTATACCCTATTTCCCCTGCTACTAAAGTGCCTGTTTTATTACAAACCAACTCTACACTTAAAAGTTGAAAGTTTTTATCTTGGTTATTTATATATAAATCTTCAAGAATATTTATATATTTACCTTTTATCCAATTATCTTTATGTTGAATCTCAAATTGTGATATAAGTTGTTTAAAGTTTGTATTAAATTTTAAACTATAATTATCCTCTTTTAATAGTTTTTTTACTTTCTTTGATATATGCAAATTATCCCAATCTAAAATGGCATAATCAAATTGAAGCTCAGGTAAAAGTACCAATCCACTTTGAGTTTCATATGTAGTTGATATAAAACCCTCATATGCTAATTTTTTATAAAACTGAACCGACCAATCATCACTCCAATAATAGTTGTTTCTCATATCTAAGCAGATTTGGTTTTGAAATAATTCTTCATTATTTATCTGTTCTTGTGTCAAATTGTATATTTGTGGTTGTTGATACATCAGTTTTCTCTATTTTCTTAAATTATATCACTACTTTTATAATATATAAATTTTATTTCATATATAATAATTGCTTACTAAAAATAGGATGAACAATGAGACATTTTTTAACATTAAAAGATTATTCTAAAAAAGATATTTTAGAGATAATAGATTTAAGCTTACAAATCAAAAAAGAGACTAAACAAAAAATATTCAAAAAATATATGCCTATGCAAACACTAGGGATGATATTTGAAAAAAGTAGTACAAGAACACGGGTAAGTTTTGAAACAGGTATCTATCAACTAGGGGGTGTTGGACTATTTTTAAGCTCAAATGATATCCAACTAGGTCGAGGTGAACCAATATCAGATACTTCACGAGTAATAAGTCGAATGGTAGATATGATAATGATAAGAAATGATTCTCAAAAAGAGTTAGAAGAGTTTGCTTCACACTCTAAAGTACCTATTATAAATGGACTTACAGATAAGTTTCACCCCGTACAACTTATGGCTGACTATTTAACAATAGTTGAAAATAACCTAGAAAAAGATTTAAAAGTTGCATATGTAGGGGATGGAAACAATATGACTCATTCTTGGCTTATGTTAGCTTCTAAACTTGGTTTTGATCTAAGTATTGCAACACCAAAAGGTTATGAGGTTGACAAATCAATTCTAAAAGATGCTTTAAGATTTGCTAAAAAAAGTGGTTCAAAAATCACTGTTTCAAATGACCCAAAAGAGGCCGTAAAAGATGCAACTGTTGTTACAACTGATACTTGGATATCAATGGGGCAAGAGGATGAAAAAGAGAAAAGAGTTAAAGACTTTACTGGATATATAGTTGATAATAAACTGATGAAAAAAGCTGATAAAAAAGCTATATTTTTACACTGTTTACCTGCATATAGAGAGTATGAGGTAAGTACAGAAGTTTTTGAAAAACATAGTGAAGTTATATTTGGTGAAGCTGAAAATAGACTTCATGCACAAAAAGCTATTATGGTATGGCTAGATAGAAAGAGAGATTAGATAGTTAATGATAGATTTTACAAAATTCGAGAAATACTCAAGACCAGGACCTAGATATACAAGTTATCCAACAGCACCAGAATTTAATACAAACTTTACACAAGAGGATTTAATATCAAAATTTAAATCACAAGATAGCAATAGACCTTTATCTTTATACATACATATACCTTTTTGTAGAAGTGCATGTTATTTTTGTGGATGTAATGTAATCTTTACAAGTAAAGAGGAGAAAAAAGTTAACTATATTGAATACTTAAAAAAAGAGTTAGCAATTTTAGCAAAACATCTTGACACAAATAGATTAGTAACACAAATGCACTTTGGTGGAGGAACTCCTACTTTTCTTAGTCCAGAACAACTTAAAGAGGTTCTTGATAGTATAAGAGCAACTTTTCCTAACTTTAGTAGTGATGCTGAAATATCTTGTGAAGTTGATCCTAGATTTTTTGAGCAGGGTCATATGGATGTATTAAAAGAAGCTGGATGTAACCGTCTTAGCTTTGGTGTTCAAGATTTAGACCCACAAGTACAAAAAATAATCCATAGAATTCAACCATTTGAAACAACACAAAATGTTGTTAATATTGCTAGAGATGCAGGTATAAAATCTATAAATATTGATCTAATTTATGGACTTCCACATCAGACAAAAGAGACTTTTGCAAAAACTATAAGAGATATAGTGAAACTAAACCCTGATAGACTTGCAGTGTTTAACTATGCTCATGTTCCTTGGATGATGAAAACACAGAGAAAATTTGATGAAACTACATTTGCTCCACCATCAACAAAATTAGAAATTTTAAAAGATTCTATTGAATTCTTTGGTTCTGTTGGATATAAAATGGTAGGGATGGATCATTTTGCAAAGCCAGAAGATGAACTATTTAAAGCTATACAAAAAGGTGAACTTCATAGAAATTTTCAAGGTTATACTACAAAAGGTGGTGCTGATTTAATAGGTATTGGTGTAACATCTATTGGTGATGGTGTTGATTATTATGCTCAAAACTTTAAAACTTTAGTTGAATATGAAGAGGCAATTGATGCTGGAAATCTACCAGTATTTAAAGGATATAAACTTTCAGATGATGATATGCTAAGACAGTTTGTTATTATGGAACTTATGTCAAACTTTTCACTTGATATAAAAAGAGTTGAAAAAGAGTTTAATATAAACTTTAATGAGTATTTCGTGGATGCTATACAAGCACTTCAAGAGTTTGTAGATGCACAACTTGTAACAATAAGTGATGATAAAATTGAAGTAAGTCAAACAGGTACTATGTTAATAAGAAATATATCTATGCCATTCGATGCGTATTTAAATAAAATACCAGAAGATAAAAGGAGATTTAGTAAAACTATCTAGAAAAGATAGCTTTACTTACTAATAATAGAATTATTAGAGCAGTTGAACCCTACTCCTCTAACATTCTATCTTGCATTTTCTCAATAGCTTTTTCTAAATTATTAGTATCAAGACCAAAATCAGCAGCTTTTGCAATCCCAGCTTCAATAAATTTATCACCCATAGGGTCACAAACATTACAAATAGTTTTTATAACACTTAAAACTTGAGCTTCTTTTATATATTTTTCAGGACAATTTTTTAAATTATCAGTATATTCAATAATATGGATCAGTTTTTCACTTAAATTCCAATATTTAAAGATAGAAGATGTAACATCTGTAGAGGTAGCATTAAAATACTCTCTCTCAATATTTGATATATTCAAAGGGTCGTTAGTTATACTTTTTAAAAAATCATCTTTTCTACCATTTTCAACTGCAACACTTGATAAAACAAATCTTCCTGTTTCTAGTAAAAATACTGGTAAAAGTAACTCCTCTTTTAAATCATGTTCAGTTTTACCTAACCATGTAGCTAAAAGATTTGATGACATATTTGCAAGGCGTAAAAAACCATCTGCATTGATATCATAAGCACCTAGATCAGTATCAAAAGCATTTTTAATTGCACTACCAAAAGCTATTGATAATGTAAAGTTCACACCAAGAAGATGAAGTGCCCTGCTTGCAGTTTCTACTTTGTTGTTAAATCCAAACATTGCAGAGTTTGCTACTTTTAGTAAAGTTGCTACAATCAATGGATCTTGTTCAATAATAGTTAATAATTTATCAAGGTCTTTGTTAGAAGATTTTTTAAATTCCTCTAAATCAATAATTGTTTTTGGAAGTGGCGGTAACGAATCTATTTTCTTTGATAA
>JAYEOQ010000007.1:17372-26469 GCA_034723215.1 Campylobacterota bacterium
TTATATTATATTTTTATTTAAATATAGTAATTATTAAGTAATATTTAATACTAAATTAAATATTACTTAACTTTATTTATTATACATCAACAGTTTTTCTAATTCTAAGAGCTAACTCTTTTAATTGTTCTTCAGCTACTATATCTGGTGCTGATGTAAGAAGACATTGAGCTTTTTGTGTTTTAGGAAATGCAATAACATCTCTAATAGAATCAGTTCCTGCTAAAAGCATAATCATTCTATCAAAACCTAAAGCAAATCCACCATGTGGAGGTGCTCCAAATTCAAGTGCATCTAGTAAGAAACCAAATTTTTCTTTAGCTTCATTTTCACTTATCCCCATAAGATTAAATACCTCATTTTGGATATGTTCTTTATGAATTCTTATAGATCCACCACCAAGTTCTGTACCATTAAGTACAATATCATAAGCGATAGATTCTATCTCTTCTATATTCTCTTTATTTAAGTCTTTTGGCATTGTAAATGGATGATGAAGTGCTTTTATTCTACCATCTTCAATCTCGAACATTGGAAAATCTACAACCCATAAAAACTCAAATGTATCTTCTGGAACTATATCCATTTGATCAGCAAGATAAAGTCTAAATCTACCCATATAATCACAAACAACTTTTTTATGTCCAGCACCAAAAAATACAACATCTCCAACTTCAAGTTCAGTTACTTTTATAATCTCTTCTAAATCTGCTTCACTAAAGAATTTTGTAAGTGGTCCTTTTAATCCATCCTCTTTCATTTGAAAATATCCAAGACCGTGTGCTCCAAATTTTCTTACATAATCTTCAAAACCTTTCATTTGTCTTTTAGAGAAGATATTATCACCATTTGGACATTTTATTGCTTTAATTCTATTGTGTGCTTTATCTTTTGCTATTTCAGAAAAAATTTCATTTGTACTTCTTGCAAAAATATCAATAACATCAACTAAAGGCATATCAAATCTCATATCAGGTTTATCTGAACCATATTTTTCCATAGCTTCAGAGTGTGTCATTCTTTTAAATGTTGTAGGTATATCTTTTCCACAAGCTTTAAATGTATCATGAATAAGTTTTTCAGCAACTTTTATAACATCTTCTTGGTCACAAAATGACATCTCAACATCTATTTGAGTAAATTCTGGTTGTCTATCTGCTCTTAAATCTTCATCTCTAAAACATTTTGCTATTTGGAAATATTTATCAAATCCAGATACCATTAAAAGTTGTTTAAATAGCTGTGGTGATTGTGGTAATGCATAGAACTCACCGTTGTGAACTCTTGATGGTACAAGATAATCTCTAGCACCCTCAGGTGTAGACTTTGTTAAAATTGGTGTTTCAACATCTAAAAACTCCATCTCATTTAAACAGTTTCTTATAGCAATATTTGCTGTAGATCTTAGCTTAAATATATCGTAAGATTTTTTACCTCTAAGTTCTAAAAATCTATTTCTTAGTTTAATCTCTTCATTTACCGAGTCATCATTAATATCAAATGGCATCACTTTAGATCTGTTTTCAATAATTAATTTATCAACAACTACCTCAATTTTACCAGTAATAAGATTTGGATTTTCAAGACCTTCACCTCTAGCTCTTACTTTACCTGTAACAATTAGAACATACTCATTTCTAACATTTTCAGCAGATTCCCAAGCTTCTTTATTGTCTGCTGGATCACAAACAAGTTGAACTAAACCACCTTTATCTCTTAAATCTATAAAAATTAAACCACCGTGGTCTCTTCTACTATTTACCCAACCAGCTACTGTTACTGTTTGGTCAATATTCTTTTCAGTTACATCTGTACAATAATGTGTTCTCAAAATCTTACCTCTTATTATATAATTTTATTTATCTATTTTCGTGGATTATATCTAAATTTTCATTAAATCTTTTCAGTACATAATATAACGAACATAAATTTTTATTTTTACTGCTTCATTTGCTCTTGGATAATCTTTATATGCTGTTTTTATAGTTTGGATTGTATTTTGATCTAAAGCTGTGTATTGTGAACTATCTGTAATTCTTAAATTGCTTATATCACCATTTGGATGAAATAGAAACTCTACAGTATTTATACCACTTTGCCTTGTTTGTATTGATATACCTGGATAGCTAAGATATCTTTGTGTTATCTGACCTATTTTACTTAGATTTGTTTTTAAGTACTTTTTTTGCTCTTTAGAAAAAGCAAAATACTCTTCACCATACAATTTTATATAACTTTGGGTAAGTTTATCTAGGTGTTTTATCTCCTCTACCTCTTTTATTATATCTTCATTTTTTTGATAAGTTTTCTTTTTTTCTTTTTTTACTACTTTACTTTTATCAATAGTAAAAAACTTCTTTAGATCAACTTTCTCTTTTTTTATTGGAATTTGTAAACTTTCTATCTCTTTTTTAATTACTATCTTTTTATTTTTATATTCCGTAGCTTTTTTAACTTTTTGAAGTTTTACATATTTTATGTTTGTATATCCACTTTTTTTGCTTTTTATTATTTTATTTGTTGTATTGATTTTTAACTCTTTTTGGCTTAATAAATCATTTATAAATATATATAGTATAATATGGGCAATAATAGTTATAAAAAAAGCATATATAAATTTTAGCATCAAAAAGTATAGTAAAATCATATAAAATATAGGTTAATCTTCAATAAAGCTTAAAATATTATTCAAATATTTATTTATATCTTATTATTTTAATTTTACTTTGTAGAATTCTATATGAAAGTTATAATTATATTGATATTTACTTTGTTTGTTATTGTAACGACAAGTTTTAACAACGATAAGATAAAAGTAGATACAACTAAAAACTTAAAAGAAAGGGTATTTTTGAAATACAATCCATTAAATAGTGAAGAGCAAAGAGTAATATTAAGTAAAGGTACAGAGGCCCCATATAGTGGAAAATTCTATAAACATAAAGAGGATGGAACATATATTTGTAGACAATGTAATGCCCCACTTTATAAATCATCTAGTAAGTTTGATAGTGGGTGTGGATGGCCAAGTTTTGATGATGAGATACAAGGTGCTGTAAAAAGAGTTACAGATGCAGATGGGAGAAGAGTTGAAATTGTATGTGCCACTTGTGGTGGACACCTCGGACATGTATTTGAAGGGGAACAATTTACACTTAAGAACACTAGACATTGTGTAAACTCTATCTCAATTGATTTTCAGCCTGCAAATAATAATAAAATTCAAAAAGCATATTTTGCTGGTGGTTGTTTTTGGGGTGTTGAATACTACTTTGAAGAGTTAAAAGGTGTAAAATCTGCAATAAGTGGATATATGGGTGGAACTATGCCAAATCCAGATTATCGTTCAATTTGTACAGGAACTACAGGTCATCTAGAAGTTGTTGAAGTTACATATGATAGTGATATAGTTTCGTATGAAGAGTTAGCAAAACTATTTTTTGAGACACATGACCCAGAACAAACAAATGGACAAGGTCCAGATATAGGAAGTCAATATTTAAGTGCAATTTTTTATGATAATGATGAGCAAAAACAAACAGCAAAAAAACTTATTAATATACTTGAAGATAAAGGTTATAAAATAGCTACAAAACTTATCTCAACTTTAAATACACCATTTTTTGAAGCTGAAGATTATCATCAAGATTACTATTTTAAACATAATAAACAACCATATTGTCATACTTATAAAAGTAAATTTTAGTAATAAGATAATTATAAATATTCTAATTAATCAAATATATTGTAAAATGGGCAAAAATACAATTAGGTTTAAAAATGAAAAATAAAATTATCGCTTATCAAGGTGTCCAAGGTGCTTATTCTCATCTTGCATGTAAGAATGTATTTGATACATCTTCAACTATAGCATGTGAAACTTTTCAAGAGGCTATGCATTTAGTTGAAAAAGGTACAGTTAATTTAGCAATGATACCTATTGAAAACTCAACTGCAGGGAGAGTTGAAGAGATTTATAGATTGATCCCTAAAATGTCATTACATATTTTAGATGAACATTTTGAGCAAGTTAAACATTGTTTATTAGCTTCAAAAGGTGCAACAATTAAAGATATAAAATATGTTTCATCTCATCCTCAAGCCTTAGCTCAATGTCATAAAAAAATAAGTAAACATAACTTTGAAGCGATTGCAAAATTTGATACAGCAGGTGCTGCACAAGAGTTAAAAAATCTTAATGATAAAAAACATGCTGCTATTGCATCTAGTTTAGCTTCAGAACTTTATAATTTAGAGATTTTAGATGATAACTTTGGAGATCATCATGGTAACACTACAAGATTTTTAATCCTTTCAAAACAAAATATCATCCCTAAATATGAAAAAAACAGTTCTTATATCACATCATTAGTTTTTGATGTAAGAAATATACCCTCAGCTTTATACAAAGCACTAGGTGGTTTTGCAACAAATGGGATAAATCTTATTAAACTGGAAAGTTATTCTATGACTGGTAGTATGAAAGCTAGTCAATTTCATGCAGATATTGATGGTCATACAGATGAAAAACACCTACAACTTGCACTAGAAGAGTTAAAGTTTTTTGCTAATAAAGTTAAAGTACTGGGTGTTTATAAAAGAGATTCTTATAGAGACAAAATGAAAGTTTTTCAATAATTATTAAAAGTAAGTAAAGTTAAAACTTAAATAATATATCTTCTTTATTTAAAACAATTAATTAAAAGTAAATTTTAGATATAATCCAAAAAATATAATTAATAGAGGTAACTAAATGATAAGTACAAAAGAAGAATTTAAAACAAAAATTGCTGATATACAATCACAATCTTGGTATAGACAACCAATTGGTTTTGGTATTGCTAGAGTTGATAGAGGTCAATTAAACTCTGATAAAATTTTACAAGCTACATATCCTGTAGTAAACTGGAATGAAAACTTTGGTTCTGCTGCAATTTTTATGGATGCTTTTAAAACTGCTGGTGTAGAGTTTGATACTACTGGAACTGAATTAGTTTTAGATATTTGTGATGATTTTATTGCTAACTGTATCAATATTTTTAATCCATATATGGAAGAAGCTATCGGTGATGCACATAAAAATGTTCAACTAATTGCAAACCTTTCTGCACTTCCTAGAGATTTAGGTCTTACAGCTGCTGATTTTAAAGTTGTATTTATATTTGAAGATGCAAACCCAGCTTCTGTTGAAACTGCTTATTTAAAACTTTATGCTTTATCTACTGGAAAAGCTGAGCTTAGAAAAATAAATTTAAATGGTGCATTTGGACTGTTACACAATGTTGCATGGGTAGGAAATACACCTGTAGAACTTGACTGGTTAAGAGCAAATGAGTTAACATTAAAGCTTACAGGAAAATACCCTGTAGTTGATATGGTAGATAAATTCCCAAGATTTTTATCTCATATTATCCCTGCTGATAACACAAGAATACTTGACACTTCAAAAGTAAGATTCGGAGCTCAATTAGCTGCTGGTACTACTGTTATGCCTGGTGCTTCATATATCAACTTTAATGCTGGAACATTAGGTTCTGTTATGGTTGAAGGTAGAATTTCATCTTCTGCTATTGTTGGAGCTGGTTCTGATGTTGGCGGTGGTGCTTCTATTTTAGGTGTTTTATCTGGAACTGATGGAAACCCTATCTCTATTGGAGAAAACACACTTCTTGGTGCTAACTCAACTACTGGTATACCTTTAGGTGATGCTTGTATTGTTGATGGTGGAATTGCATTATTTGCAGGGACAAAAATCACTATCTCTGACGAGCAAATTGCTAAAATAAATGAGGTAAACCCTGAAGCTAAACTATCTAACCTTATGAGAGCAGATGCTTTACAAAGATTAAATGGTATTCACTTTAGACAAGATTCTCAAACAGGTGCTTATATCGCTATGAGAAGTACAAGAGAAGTTAAACTGAATGCAGAACTGCACTAAGTCATTAACTTTATATCAACCAAAAAATGGGTATTGCTATAACAGCGATACCCATTTTTTATATAATTTTATTTGTAAAAATCTAAAGCAGTTTAAAAATATAAAAGGTGAACTTTTAGATATAGGTAGCGGTAGTGGAATATTAGGTCTTTTAGTTGCGAGAGACTATGAAAAACTGAATCTAAACCAATGTGAAATACAAAAAAGTTTTCAGTTTTTATCACAAAAAAATAGTGAAACAAATAACATATCAAACACTCTATACAAAGAGGATTTGTTAATTTGTAATTTTGATAAAGAGTTTGATTATATTATATCAAATCCACCATTTTATAACTCAGATGTGATAAAAAGTGAAAATGAATCTTTAAAAATAGCTAGATACAATGATAACTTTCCACTTGATAAATTTATAAATAAGGTATCAAAACTTTTAAAACCTCAAGGGAAGTTTTTCTTTTGTTATGATGTTAAGCAGTTAAATGGTATTATTATATCTTTAAATGATGCAAAAATAAATATTGAAGCGATACAATTTTTACATCCAAAAGATTTAAAAGAGGCAAGTTTAGTTATGGTTTATGGGAGAAAAAATTCAAAATCAAAACTAAAAGTTTTAAACCCTTTGATTATGTTTAATAATGATGGTGAATTTAAAGAAGATATAAATAATATTTATAAAAAATGCTCAACACATAGTATAAAATGTGATCTAGAGCAAAGAGTTGAAGATATATGCTAGAACACAATGACTACTCTTATAAATTTGATGAGATTAGATGTGCATCTTGTGAAGGAAACTGTTGTATTGGTGAGTCTGGATATATTTGGATAACAAAATCTGAGATTGAAAATTTAGCTAAATATTTAAATATGAGGATTGAAAGCTTAAGTGATAAATATCTTTTTAAAGTAGGATATAAATATTCTATAAAAGAGAAACAATTATCTCAAGAGAATTATGCCTGTATCTTTTTTGATTTAAATAAAAAACAGTGTAGTATATATGGGGCTCGACCATTACAATGTAGAACATTTCCATTTTGGGAATACTTTAAAAATAATATTAAGGAGTTAAAACAAGAATGTCCAGCTATCGTAGAATAACATTATTTATTGTTCTTGTTTTTATATTCATAAGTTGTACTAAGCAGTATGCTTCAACAGAGTCTATCAAAAAAATAGATTATAAAGAGGATCTATTTATGCTACTTGCTCTTGATAGTGAAAATCATAAAAAATATAATGATAGTTATAACTATTATAAAAATTTATACCAATTAAATCCAAAAGAGATCTATATAAAAAAAACTATTGCGTATAGTTATAAATTAAAAAATTATGAACAGATGCAATTGTTATCTCTAGAGGCTGAAAAAACTTTTCCAAAAAGTAAAGAATATTTTACTCAACAATCAATTATAGCATTTTTAGGTCAGCAAAAAATAGAGATTGCTTTAGATAAGGCAACAGAACTACTAAAAGAGTTTAAGTCAGCAAAAAATTATGAGATAATGGCAAATGTTTATTATGTTAAAAAGGATTATAAAAATTCACTAAAATACTATGAAAGTGCCTATGCTCAAAATCAAAATATTTATACTTTAGTAAAACTTACAACAATCTTATATACATATTTAGATAAAAAAGATATTGCTTTAGCATATCTTGAAACTTTTTTACAAGAGAAAGGTTGCAATGCTGTTATTTGTGATAGGTTGATGCTTATTTATCAAGAGCAAGGTAATATTAACGGTATGCTATCTATTTTAAATAAACTTCATTTTAAATATAGTAAAGATCCATCTTTAAAGAAAAGTGCTCTTATGATACAAAATATTATTGTTTCATTACTAGAAAAAAAAGATATTAATGAGGCTATAAAATATTTGGAAAAACACAATATTAATAATATAAAACTATTAAATCTATATGAACAATATGGTCAACTTGAAAAAGCATTAAAACTTACTAGAATAATATACAAAAAAAATAGAAAACCTGAACTACTTGGAAAAATTGCAATGTTACAATTTGAGATAGCCGAAGATAAAAAAAAGGTGATGAAACATGTAATTGCTAATTTTGAGTTAGCACTATCAAGTGGTATAAATAATGCAAGTTTTCAAAACTATTATGGATATTTACTTATTGATTTTGATATTGATGTAAAAAAAGGTATTAGATTAGTAAAACAAGCACTAAAAACTACACCAAATAACTTAGCATATCTAGACTCTCTTGCTTGGGGTTACTATAAAATCAATAGATGTAAAGAAGCACTGGAGATTATGCAAAAAGTTATCGCGCAAACAGGACTAAAAGATGAAGAGATAAAGCTTCATTGGGAAAAAATAAAAAATTGTAAAAAATTAAATAAAGGTAAAAATAAAAAATGATTTTAGACGAAATAATTGAAAAAACAAAATATGATTTAGAGATAAGAAAAGCACAATATAGTATTGATTGGTTAGGTAGAAGTTTAGCATACAACCCATATCCTCCAAGAGATGTAAAGCCATATCTAACAGCAACTCCTGAAGAACCAATAAGAATAATTGCAGAAGTTAAAAAAGCTAGTCCTAGTAAGGGTATTATCAAAGAAGATTTTGATCCACTAGCAATTGCACAAGCCTATAGTAAAAATGGGGCAAATGCTATCTCAGTTTTAACTGAACCACACTATTTTAAAGGTGATTTAGAATATCTTACAGGTATTAGAAGATATGTAAACACTCCACTTTTAAGAAAAGATTTTATAGTTGATAAGTATCAAATTGTTGAGGCTTTAGTTTATGGAGCTGATTTTATTTTACTTATTGCAAAAGCTTTGGCAAAAAAAGAGTTACAAGAATTATATGATTATGCTTTACATTTAGGATTAGAGGTTTTAGTTGAGATTCACGATGTTGAGGATTTAAAAAAAGCTATGGCTTGTGGGGCAAATATAATAGGTATAAATCATAGAAATCTTGATACTTTTGAGATGGATATGAACTTATGTCATAAACTAATCCCAATGATACCAAATGGTAAAATCATTGTTGCTGAAAGTGGAGTAAGCGATCAAGATGTTATAAAAGAGTTAAGTGAAGCAGGAGCTGATGCATTTTTAATTGGTGAACACTTTATGAGACAGGATGATATAGGTGCAGA
>JAYEOQ010000008.1:0-6534 GCA_034723215.1 Campylobacterota bacterium
AAAATATGGCAACATACTTAGATTTTGAAGAGGGTTTAAAAAAGATTGAAGATGATATTATTGTTGCTAAAACAAAAGCAGATGAATATGCTGTTTCAATTTTAGAAAAAAAGCTTTCTGAAGAGGTAGAGAAAACATATTCGAACCTTTCTGATTTTCAAAAATTAAAACTTGCACGACATGCTGATAGACCTTATGCTCTTGATTATATTCGTGGTTTAATGTCTGATGCTTATGAGATACACGGAGATAGACACTTAGCTGATGATCAAGCTATTGTATGTTATGTTGGTAATATTGGTGATCAAAAGTGTGTAGTAATTGGAGAGCAAAAAGGTAGAGGTGTAAAAAACAAAATAAAAAGAAATTTTGGTATGCCTAATCCTGAAGGTTATAGAAAAGCTTTAAGAGCAGCTAAATTAGCAGAAAAGTTTAAGTTGCCTATTCTATTTCTAGTTGATACTCCAGGTGCATATCCTGGTATTGGAGCTGAAGAGAGAAGTCAAAGTGAAGCTATTGCTAGAAACCTTTTTGAACTAAGTGATTTAGATACAAATATTGTTTCAGTAGTTATTGGTGAAGGTGGTTCTGGTGGAGCACTTGCCATCTCTATTGGTGATAAATTAGCAATGATGAGATACAGTGTTTATTCTGTTATCTCACCTGAAGGTTGTGCTTCAATTCTATGGAAAGACCAGGCAATGGTGGAAACTGCTACAAATGCACTTAAAATTACATCTGCTGATTTAAAAGAGGCAGATTTAATTGATGATGTTATCAATGAACCATTAATTGGTGGGCATAGAGATAAAGAGAGTGCTATTAGAGCTTTGGGTGATTATTTCCTAGATTCTGTTAAAGAATTAAATAGTTTAACAAAAGAGGAAAGAGACCAAAAAAGATATGATAGACTTATGTCGCTTGGAAGTTTCGCGTAAACTTCCATAGACAAAATATTACCTAATGGGTATAAAAACTACAGTAACAAAAAAACAACTACCAAAAAAATATCAAAAATATAACTTAATAGAAACAAAAGATGGAATAAGTGATAGCGTATATCTTTTGGATGATATATATGTATTAAAACTATTTGAAAATCAAACAGAGCAACAAATATTAAGTGAAGAGATACTATTAAAAGATTTAAAAGATTTACTTGTACCAAAAGTTGTTGATATTCTTAAAATTGAAGATAAGTACACAATAATATATACTCAAATAGATGGTATAAGTATAAAGAATACAGATCTAGATCATATAAAACAGATTGGATATTTTTTAAAAGAGCTACATAATAAAACATATAATATGAACTCAATAAATATAAACCTATTTGAAAAAGAGAGATTAAAAGAGTTAATTATTAATAGTAAAAATAAAATATTTCTAGACTATTTTAATTCTATAAAAATTGAATTAAAAAATGATGGTCTAATTCATGGTGATATATTTCCAGATAATGTAAAGTTTAGAAGTAATATATTATCAGGTGTTTATGACTTTAGTGAAGCTTGTGAGGGTGACTTTTTATTCGATTTGGCTGTTGTGGCTGTATCTTGGTGTTTTGATAAGGAGATGCTTAATAATAGTAAACTAGATATCTTATTAAATAGTTACGGGTTAGATATAGATAAAGTAGATTTTATTGAATATATGAGATACGCAATATTATATTATGCAGTTACAAGATATATAAATAATCATAACTATAAAGAGTTAATTGAAAAATTAGAATATATACTAATGTAAAGTATATTTAATAGTAAGTGATAGATCTAAGTTTGATAAAAACAGACCTTTAGGCGGTTTAAGTGGAAAACTCTTTTTTATAGCATTTTCGATCGACTTTTTAAATACTTTTTTACCTGAAACTATTTTAAAACCAATCAATCTACCATCAGTAGAGATTGTAAAGTTTAGTTTTACTTCCCCCTGTATCCCTCTTCTTATTGCTATTTTTGGATATGATTTATTTTTATTAATTGCATTTTTTATATCTTTATAATATTTATTCTTCATAACTATTTGTTTATTTGCTAACTCTATCTCTTTTAGTTTATTAGCTGCTGATTCACTCTTTTTAATTTGAGTTTTTTGTACAGGTTGTTTTTTTATCTCTTTTTTAACTATCTTTTTTATCTCTTTTAGTTCTTCAATCTCCGGTTTTACAATCGGTTTTAATAAATCAGGCTTCGCATGTGGCTTAGGTTTAGGTTTTACAATCGGTTTAGGTTTTACAATAGGCTTTGGTTTTACAATAGGTTTAGGTTTAGATTTTACAATAGGCTTAGGCTTTTCTTGTCTGATAACAGTAAATCTTACATTTTGTTCACTTCTTTGCTTTTTTATCTCTGTTAATGGTTGAGTATCAAATGAGTATATAAAACTAGCTATTGCTGTTGTATATAAAATAGCAGTAAAGATAAATGAACTAAAATATCTATTCATACTTAGTAACTATTCCTAAATTTTTATACCCTTTTTGTTTTAAAATATCAATAATATAAACAAAGTTTTCAAATTTACTGTTTTTATCACAATTAAGACTTATAGCAGTGTTTTGTTTATAATCTTTAAGTTTTGCAATAAACTGATCTTTTGTAATTTGTATCTTATTTATAAAAAGATCCCCATTTGATTTTATTGAGATTGTGAGTGTTTTATCTTTTGTAATTTTTGTAGAACTCTTAGCATCACTTAAATCAACAGGTATAATACCCTTTGCAACAAAAGTAGCAGTTGTTAAAACTATAACTAACAGTACAAGCATAATATCTATAAATGGAACTACATTTATAGAATCAAATTTTTTAAGCTGCACTTATATCCTTTTGTTCTATATCCCAAAGTGATAGTTTAACCTCTATTTTTCTTGCTAAATGGTTATAAAACATCATAGATGGTATTGCAACTATTAAACCCATAGCGGTTGCTTTTAATGCAAGTCCAAGTGAACTCATAATGATTTTTACATCTATATTTCCACTTTCACCCATTGCTAAAAATGTGATAATAATACCAAATACAGTCCCAAGAAGTCCAATATATACAGAGTTTGAAGCAAATGAAGATATGATAGAGATATTGTTTGTAAGGTCAATTTCCAGTTGTTCTTTATGTTTATAGTTATTTAAATCTAGTTGTTTAATGAATATTAGTCTTTCAAAATAAAACCATACAGATAAAAAACTCATAGCACCCAATATAGAGATGATACCATAGTCTACAATCTCTTTGTAAAAATTTAAATCCATAAAATACCCTAAATTGTTAATTTAAAGTATTTTATCTTTGATGTGTTAAGTGTGTGTTAATTTACTACTTAATGGTTAAAATCTTTTTTTGCTATATTTAATGCTTCATCAAAAGTTACAATGTTTCCACCATATTTTTTTATAAAACTATTGGCATCTTTAATATTTGAAAAAGCATATTTACTAGTGATACTCATAGTTGCTCTTTTTTTACTTCCAACTACATAAAAAGCTTTTGCAGCATCTATAAATTTTAAATTTTTTATATCTACTACTTGAATATTTTTAAGTGGTAGTTTGTTTATAATTAAATCTTCATATATACAATGTATTGAACAATATTGTCTAACTTTTCCATCTAGTGTTGCACTGTGGTTTGTTTTGTAGAACTTTGGAAGATTCATACCACATACTATTCCACTTGTTTTATTTTCTCCAGCTTGTAATAAAGTTGCATCTTTAAAAGGTACTGATTGAAACATCTTTGTACTTGCCCCATGGTGTCCATGACCACCTTTTTTAGCTCCATAAGTTGCAAAAGCATAACCTTTGTAAAGTTGTAAAAATAAATAAAAAGATATTAAAGATGAAGCGAATATAAATGCAAAAACTTTTTTAATTTTTGTTGCTTCAAATTGTTTCAATCTTTTTGCTAAAATTATATATCCCCAAACAGCAGCTATATATGGTATAACATTAAAAATATTTAACCATCCATCTTTTCTAGTTGCTAAATCTTTAACAGTTTCAAAATCAAGACCAAATCCCCCAAAACCATAAAGAAACCCATTTACAATATCAGCATAAGTGTGTGTAAAAAAACTATGCATAAGGTGTGCTAATCCACCAATTACAAATAGTGGAGCAAATGAATAACCAAGAGTATAAAAAGTTTTTTCAAAATCAGTGTTCATAATCCTTGAGGCTATAAACATCCCAATATAAACAATACCAATAGAAAAAATAACCGCATATGAAAATGCAAAAATACCAACTGCATCAAGTGTACCAAAATCAATATACTGTTTTACCCAAACAGCAGTTTTAGCCCATATAAAATCATCTGCGATAGCAGTTCTTCCTAAAGCATGATGAAAACTCATCGTAATAGAAATAGCTGCTGTTATAAGTATAAAAGCCCAAACATCAGCTTTGTTGTATTTAAACTTATCAAACAGTGACTTTGATGGTTTTGTAAATTTAAAAGCAACAGCATCACATGCACTACTACAATCCATACATAAAGTACAATCTTCCATATTATTTTTTTTATTAAATGTAAATGGTTTTAAATTGTATTCACAAGCTTTAGCACACTCAAATGTTCTACAATCTTTACAATCATCTTTATAAGTTCCAAGCCATGTTGGTGATATTTTTCCATATGACTTCATCAAAGTTCCAATAGGACAGATATATTTACAATAGCTCATATCTTTATATAAATAGTACATAACAAAAGCTATAAGTGTTAAAGATGCAAAAAGCCATGCAGTAGCAAGTGGTACTTTCCAAAATCCAGGAACAGCATAATATATAGCCCACCATCCAAAAAATAAAAGTAGAATACCTATAAATCTATTTTTTAAAAAGTTTGGCATATCTTTTTTTAGACCAAATTTAGTGATATATTTACCTAAAAAGCCATGAGGACAAATTCCACAAAATATTCTACCAAATGATGATAAAGTTACTACAATAAATAGAGACCAAAATAATCCCCAAAAAAGGTATCTAGTAAATATATTCTCTTTTGTAGGTTCGGCAAATCCCATATATACACCATATACAAAAAGTGCTAAAGTTAGCACTTGAATTGTAGTTATAAATTTTTTATTTTTAAATATAGTTGCCAGTATTGGCATACCATATATATCATTTTTATCTCGATTATTTTTATGTTCAATCATTTTTTAACCTTAGAACTTGTATCTTAATCCAGCATAGAATGATCTAGTTGGTCCTACAATTATTGTAGAATCATCCATATTCTTATCAACTGTACTTGCAGTAACATTAACAAATTGATAATAATCTTTATCTAATAAGTTATCAATTTTTGCAAAAAATTCTAAACTTTTATCAATTTTATAATTTGCTCTTAGATTAACTAGTGCATATCCTGATTGTTTAAACTTATTTGTATCATCTGCATAATAGCTACTTTTAGCAATAACCTCTGGAGAAATTGTAAGTGCAGAAGTGGTCTTAAAGTCAACTATTAAGTTTAAAGTATGTTTTGATGTTCTTGGTACTTGATTACCTGATAAGTCTAAAGTTTGAAATACATCAGGTGTAGGGAAGCCATTGTCTACTACTAGTTGTTTATAGTTATATTTAGTATATTGTGCATCTAGATATGTATATGCTAAGTTAAATGATAAATCTTTTTTCTTATCACTATTTAAAGAAAGCTCTAAACCTCTACTTCTCATATTTGCTACATTATCATAATATATATCTTCATCTGAACTTCTTACGTAGTTTCCTGATGTTGTTCCTATATAATCTTTTCTATCAAGTTGATAAATTGATGCTTCATAATTAAAGTTTGAAATTAAACCTTTTATCCCTATTTCATAATTATATGTTTTTTCAGAATCTATATCTGTAGTATAACCATCTTCACTGTTACTACTAATTTGACCAGCCGTTGGAGCTCTAAATCCTGTAGAGATACTTGTGTATAAACTGTTGTTTTCATTTAAAGTATAGTTTACACCAGCTCTATATGATGTTTCATCATAAGAAGGATTTACATTATTTGTTGAGTCGTAGTTATCATTTAATTTGTACTCAATATCATCATATCTAATATTAAATGTTCCTGTTAGTTTTGTTGATAATTGTTGTTTAAGTTCTAAATATAAAGCATCAATATTTTCATCTGTATCAATACTTGAATCACTTAGAGGACCATAACTACCAGTTCCCCAAGGTAATACTTCTGCTATTGATTTGTCTTTATTTCTTTGTATATCAATACCTGCCATTATTGCAGTTGAATTAATTGTTGTACGATATTCACTTTTTAGACCATTTTGTGCCCATTTTTCATCGTTTGCATAATCGTGTGCTTCATTAAATCCATCTCCATCTACATCCTCATATGCAGATTGATAAGTTTTTTTATCTGTAAATCTATATGTATTAAACATTAGGTTTGAATCATCATCTAAATCTTTTGAATATGTTACAAATGCTTTTAAAAGTGTTGTATCATAGTCTGATGCGTAAGTTATCTCTCTGCTACTTTTTGGATCTACTGAAGCTGCAT
>JAYEOQ010000009.1:0-6394 GCA_034723215.1 Campylobacterota bacterium
TTAATATTAACAAGGAACTAAATCCAAGATATTTTAATTTTTTCATACCTTTCTCCATATTTTGAACTAACTATAATAATATAGCTGTGTTCAATTTTCAGAGATTATTTGAAAACTGAGCATAACGCCTGAGTTGAGAAATATTTGAGCCGCTAGGGTCAAATATTTCTCTCCAATGATTTGTTAAACTATTTTAGTAATTTATTATTTAAGTTTAAGGAAAAGCACTTCTTACTGCTTGCAATGTATCTTCTGCTCTCTTTTTTGCTTCTTCGTAATTATAATTTTCATCTTTAAAGTCTTGTTTACATACTGGACAATCCCATTGTCCAGAAATAAATGGCTCATCATTAAGTCTAATCAGTTTATTATCTTTATCATAACAGGTTTGACAAAATGGTCCATCATTATCATTATCGTCTTGTTTGATTAGATAATATGGTCTTTTAAAAAATAAATTTTCTTTTTGAGATAGTTTATTTTCAAGTTCTTTTTTTTCTTTGTCACTTTCGATTAAAGCTTCTTGAATTTCAACGATTTGCATTTTTGCATCTGCAAGAGTACTAACTAGTTCTGCAAGTTGTAGTTTTGTTTCTGCTTTTTCAAGTGACAAGTCAGTGTCTTTTAATGCTTTTGCAATATCCATAGCACTCTTTATGCTACCTAAGCCTGCTGTTATTGTTGCTAAATCCATCTACTTCCTTTGTGTGTTTAACTATTTATTGAACATACATTATATACATTAAGCACTTAAATAACAATATTAATCATATTTTTTAAAAAGGCTGATAACTACTGATAGAAAACTAATAAGATTGCAAAGTGCAATATTTTTTAATATAAAGAATTTATTTAGGTATGCTTTTAATGTACGATTTATACTTGTATATAGATGCTTAACATACATTGTGTATGTTAAATTGGTTAAAATCGTGATAAAACTACATTTTAGGAGTGATATTATGAAGAAAAAATTGTTGGAAATCATGAAAGATAAGATTCGATTTAAATATTATAGTATCAAAACAGAAAGAGTTTATTTATATTGGTCGAAGAAATATATATTGTTTCATAATAAAAAACATCCTAAACTTATGGGTAAAATTGAGATTGAACAATTTTTAACTCATTTAGCTGTTAATAATCAAGTTAGTCCTGCAACACAGAATCAAGCATTTAATGCTGTTTTATTTTTATATAGAGAAGTTTTGAATATTTCTATGGAAGATAAAAATATCCAAGCATTAAGAGCAAAAGAAAGAAAACATATACCAGTTGTTTTAACTATAGGTGAAGTAAGAAGAATAATATAAAATATAAAATAAAAAATGAGTTAGTTATTCAAGTATAAAAATCATTTTATCTATTGATTTGCTAAATTTTAGTAGAATATAAAAAAATTTAAAAGGAAAAATAATGGCAACAGCTAGTGCAAGACATATATTAGTAGAGAGTGAAACAGTTTGTGAAGATTTAAAAGCAAAGATATCATCAGGTGAAACAACTTTTGAAGATGCAGCAAAAGAGTATTCTCAATGTCCTTCAGGAAATGAAGGTGGAGCTTTAGGAACTTTTGGTCAAGGTCAAATGGTACCAGAGTTTGATAAGGTAGTTTTCAACGATGAAGTTGGTGTTGTTCATGGACCAGTAAAAACACAATTTGGTTGGCACCTATTAGAAGTAACAGAAAGAAACGACTAGAAATTTAAAATTCAAATAAACTATAAGGGGTTGTTATAACCTCTTATCTAATTACAAACTCACCAAATTCTTCCATTAACCATATATTTATAAGAAAATAGATAGAATCACGATAATTACATATAAAAGGAATATATCATAATGGATATTTTATTAGCAAGAAAAGAGCTTAAGTCAAAACCAAAAAAAGTTAATTTTGAAAAATTATTAGAAGAATTAGCTAAAAAAGAGGAAGAGATTTTTTATTTTGATAGAGAAAATTCTCACAAAGATATGATGGCAATTGTAGATAAATTTGAAGAGGCTGGTTATACTGTACACTTCAGAGAAGTTAAGTATGGTTTATCTGATGATGAGTATCTGTACGAAATTCACGCATTATAGTAAATAATACCTATGAGTAAAAAACTTTTTATTGAAACTTTAGGTTGTTCAATGAATGTTCGAGATACTGAACATATCATTGCAGAACTTAAAAAGTATGAGGATTATGATACTACTGAAACTATGGAAGATGCTGATTTAATCATCATTAACACTTGTTCAGTTAGAGAAAAGCCTGTGGCTAAATTATTTTCAGAACTTGGAAATTTTAATAAAAAGAAAAAAGATGGTGCTAAAATAGGTGTTTGTGGTTGTACTGCAAGTCATTTAGGTGAAAGTATCATTAAAAGAGCCCCTTATGTTGATTTTGTAGTTGGAGCTAGAAATGTTTCTAAAATATCTTTCGCAGTAAATAATCCAAAAACAGTAGAGATAGATATAGACAATGATGAAACAACTTACGAGTTTGCAGACTTTAGAAAATCAATATACAGAAGTAGTGTAAATATCTCACTTGGTTGTGACAAAAGCTGTACATTTTGTATAGTCCCAGCAACTAGAGGAGATGAGATAAGTATTCCTTGGGAAATTATAATCAATGAGATTAAAAAATCTGTTGATCAAGGTGCTAAGGAGATATTTTTATTAGGTCAAAATGTAAATAACTATGGTACTAATTTCTCTGATGGAAGAGAAAAATTAACATTTACTAAACTACTTCAAGATATAAGTAAAATTGAAAACTTAGAAAGAATAAGATTTACATCTCCTCACCCTTTACATATGGATGATGAGTTTATAGAGGAGTTTGCTTCAAACCCTAAAATATGTAAGCAAATACATGTACCTCTACAAGCTGGAAGTACAAAAGTTCTAAAAGATATGAAAAGGGGATACACTAAAGAGTGGTTCCTAAATAGATGTGAAAAAATCAGAAAACTTGTACCAAATGTTAGAATTAGTACTGATATTATTGTTGGTTTCCCTGGTGAAACTGATGAAGAGTTTTTGGATACTATTGATGTGATAGAGAAAGTAAAATTTGAAGCTATTTTTAACTTTAAATACTCACCTAGACCATTAACAGTTGCAGAAAACTTACCAAATCAAATTGAAGATTCTATTGCAAGTAAAAGATTACAACAAGTGATTGATCTACATAAAACACATCAAGATGAACATATGGCTAAATATCTTGGAAAAACTATGAAAGTTTTATTTGAAGAGTTAAAACCAAACGGAGAAGTTTTTGGTTTTAGCGATAACTATGTTCAAGTATTTGTAGAAGGTAGTGAAGAGCTACTTGGACAAATAGTTGATGTAGAGATAATAAAAGCAAATAGAACTTCTCTTACAGGTAAAGTGTTATAAAAAAGAAAATAATAGCTTATATACAAACAAAACTATTACCTTATATCTTGCAACTATTTGTTAGATTTATATATCTAACAAACAAAAAAACTTACCATTATCCTTCAAATTTTAATCCAAATGATGAAAACTTTATTGTATCTATGTGGCATGGTGATCTACTAATGCAACCTTTAAACTACAGACACTTTAAACCAAATGGTGATATAAAAGTTATTGTTAGTGAACATCGAGATGGGGAAACTATACGAAAAGTTGTTGAGTATCTAGGCGTTGGGGCATTGAGTGGCTCATCTACAAGAGGTGGTGCAAAAGCTTTACTTGGGGCTATAAAATCACTTAAAAATGGTATTGATGTTGCTATCACCCCTGATGGTCCAAAAGGACCTATCTACGGTATTGCAGATGGTATAGTTGTAATTGCTCAAAAAACAAAATCAAAAATTTTACCATTTAGTTGTATCCCATCATCATACTGGCAATTTAAATCATGGGATAAATTTGTTGTTCCAAAACCTTTTGGTACAATAGAGTTTTATATTGGTGAGCCATTTAGTATAGAGGAGTTAGATATGGAACAGTCTAAAAAAGTTATATATGATAAGATGATGGAGAATCAATTAGATAAAGGTTGATTATGAATAAAAAAATATTACTTGTAGAAGATGATCCTGTTTTAGGTGAAACTATACAGGAGCTACTAGAATCTGAGAACTATATAGTTTCTTGGGTAACAGATGGACAACTAGCCCTTACTCAAACATACGAAACATCATTTGATATATTTCTTTTAGATTTAAACATACCATTTATAAATGGACTTGAATTATTAGATGAGTTAAGAAAAAGTGGCGATAAAACACCTGCAATATTTATAACTGCAAATATTGATATTGAGTCTATGAAAAAAGGTTTTAGTGTTGGTGCTGATGATTATTTAAAAAAACCATTTGATGTAGATGAACTTTTAATCCGTATTGAGGTTGTATTAAAAAAATCATTTAAAACTTATCATCATACTATTATCTATGGTGATTTAATCTACGATACAATAAAACAACAGCTAATTAAAAATGATAAAGTAGTACACCTTACACCGACAGAGATGGTACTTTTTGAGTATTTTATAAAAAACCTTGACAAAGTTTTATCAAAAGATGAACTAATAAGTCATACACATAATGATTTTGAAGGGAGTGAAGCAGTTTTACGAGTACAAATATCAAAGTTGAAAAAAATAGGTTTAAATATTGTAAATATCAGAGGGGTAGGGTATAGATGTGAAAAAATATGAAAGCACTTCATTATTAAAATTTACATTTATATATTTCTTCTCAACAGCATTTTTTGTTATTTTATTGGGTTATTTATATTATTCACAGCAAGAAAATCAAGTGTTGCAAAAGTATACTATGAAGATGCATGAATACTCAATGCACCTAAAACAAACTGCTTTTAGACATACTCAAAAAGGTTATAGTTATAGTATTGAAGATAATAATAGATTTAAATACCAACTAGCAGTTAAAGAGGGTAATTTTTTTAAAAAATCATTTCCAGTTAAAAAAGGTATGCAATCAATTGTTGTTAATATTGATTCAAATATTATAAATGATGAACTTTATAAGATAAAAATGTTTACAATAATTTTACAAATAGGGTTAATTTTTTTATTTTTAGCAATAAGTTTTATACTTGCTAAAATATCTTTAAGACCTTTAAATGAAACAATATCACACCTTGATAGATTTATAAAAGATTTAATTCATGATATAAATACACCTTCCACATCAATTTTATTAAATATAAAGATGTTAAAGAAAAGCATTACAGAAAATAAAGAGTTAAAAAGATTAAATCGTATTGAAAATAGTGCCTTAGCTATATCATCTTTGTATGAAAATTTAGAGATATTATTACATAAGAATATGGCTAAAGATAAAATAGATCTATATAGTTTAATAGATGAAAAAGTGGAAAATTGTAAAATTATTTATCCAAATATAAAATTTAATTTGGATAATAAAAAGATAAGTGTTGTAACAAATTTAAAAGCGATAAATAGAATAATTGATAATATACTTTCAAATGCGTGTAAATACTCTAGTGATAAAAATCCAGAGATAAATATAAAGTTTAATAACTCAACTTTATCTATTATTGATAATGGAAAAGGGATGCAATACCCAAAAAAGATTTTTGAGAGAAGTTATAGTGAAAATGAAGGTGGACATGGTATAGGGATGCATATAGTACACAGACTTTGTAACGATTTGGGTATTGAGGTAAATATAACTTCAAAAGAGCATTATGGAACAACAATTGAGCTTAAATTTTAACTTACCTAAACCTCTTGTAGATATATTAAATAAGATAATTTTAAATGGTGGAACACCTATATTGGTGGGTGGTATAGTAAGAGATTATTTTTTAGAAAAAGAATCTAAAGATTATGATATTGAGGTTTATGGATTTGATACTATTGAAGAACTTCTATCTATCTTAAAAGAGTTTGGAGAAGTAAATATTGTTGGGGTCAGTTTTGGTATATTAAAACTTACCGTTGATAACTACGATATAGATTTTTCTTTTCCAAGGCTTGAAAACAAAAGTGGCTTAGGGCATCGTGGATTTGAGATAAAAATTGATGGTAACTTAACTTTTGAAGATGCAGCAAAAAGGAGAGATTTTACAATCAACTCTATAGGGTATGATTTTAAAAATAAAAAGTTTTTAGACCCTTTTAATGGGGTAGAAGATATTAAAAAAAGAGTTTTGAAACATATTGATGATTCTACATTTGAAGAAGACCCTTTGAGAGTTTATAGAGCTGTTCAGTTTTGTGGAAGATTTAATTTTGATGTAGATAATGCAACAAAAATCTTATGTAAAAAGATGATTAAAAGTATAGATTTTGAAACTTTATCAAAACATAGAATATTTCAAGAGTATAAAAAATTATTGCTAAAATCAATGAAACCATCTATTGGATTAAAAT
>JAYEOQ010000010.1:0-6388 GCA_034723215.1 Campylobacterota bacterium
TTAACCTTGTTGGTTGTTCCTGCTATCTATAAGATGATAAATCCTATTGATAGATTTTTTAGGAAGTGGTATGAGGTTGGGAGAGTTGAGTAAGTGATATTATAGTTACCAATAGATGTATTTTATCTCCACTTATGATTGATAAATTTATTAAATATAAACCAATAGATATGGATGAGTTTAGAGACAAAATTGATATGAAATTAAAAAAGAATATAGATAGAAATCAATTATGTTTTATAGATAAGATATTTGATATACTAGAAATGGCTGATGAGTAGTGCATTGATACTAATCAATACAAATTAATAGGAGAAAATAAAAAAAGAATTATAATTCTTATGTCTTATATTGTACTACAAGGAATTCAGAAAAGTCCTATTAAGCTTTTATATATCGACTTTAGTTACTTGTTGTGCTAAATTATTTTCAAATAAAACATAAAGTGCAATTTGTGGGGCTAAGGTGGACGATGTTCACCATATAAATGAACAGCATAAATCAGACCAAAATGACTTCATAGGACATATAAGTAAAAATCACAAATATAATTTAATTCCACTATGTAAAAAACACCATAAACAGGTACACGATGGAAAAATCAATATCAATGGATTTGTTACAACTTCAAAGGGTTTAGAGCTTCATTACTCAAATGTAGAAAAATAAATCTAAATGTTTCTGGGTGTTATAAACTATATTTATACCTATATCTCTGAATCATTGTTTCATTTCCTATTATTCCACCTTGATGGATATATAGTATTTTAGAATTTTTATTTTCATACATATTTAGTAAGGTATTCCAGCCTACTGGGTCATATAGTAGGTCAAACTCTATATTTGTCTCTTTTTTTAATCTGTTCCATATTTCATAGTTCTCTTTATATAGTTTTCCAAAATGATATTTCTTTTTTGGTTTTATAATTGTAGGGTGTAGTGATTCATCTTTTTCTAACTCTAAAAATTGTTTTTTTAAATATACACTATCTCCTACACAGGGGCAAGTTAAAACTTCTATATCTAAAAACTTTTGTAAAAAAAGAGCTGTAGTACCTGTACCACTAGGTAAAAAAACTTTCATATTATTTATATTGTTTTTAGTTTTATATTGAGTTATCTCATTTGCAAGTATCTCTAAACCATATGAAGCCTCTTCTATAGCACCACCCTCATCGATATATAAAATATTATTATCATCTGATTTAATAGAGTTAAACTCATACTCACCAACTATAAGTTTCATACCATTCTCTAAAGCATATTTATAATTGCCTTGTGGATTTTCTTCTAAAAATGATGGGATATGATTGGTATAATAGATAAATCTCCAACCTTTTAATTTAGCTAAACTAGATAAAGAATACATTGCATTTGATTGATTTGAACCGTGACTGATAAGTGTAGTTATTTGAAGAAAATCATTTTTAAAAAAATAGTAAAATTTTCTTGCTTTATTTCCGGAAAAACTTCGATGGAGCAAATCATCTCTTTTTACTAAAAAAGTTTGATTGTTAAATGTTATTTGTTCAATTGGGGAGTTGGTTATATTTTGCATCTTTAATAAACCAAAATAGGTTTTAAAAAGGATTGATTTTTAGTAAGGTCAAGGCGAAGATAAAATTTTTATCAGTCTCTTACTTTAGTAAGCTCCTAATATAAATTTTATCTTCAACGAAGAGATTGCTAAAAAGCAACCTTTTAAATCACTATTTTCTTAGCTCTTTAATTTTCGCAGCTTTACCTTTTAGTCCTCTTAAGTAGTTAAGTTTAGCTCTTCTTACATCACCTCTTCTTAATACTTCAATAGACTTTAAGCTATCTGAATATAAAGGAAAAATTCTCTCTACACCAACAGAGTTAGCACCGATTTTTCTAATAGTAAAAGTATTTGAAACACCTTCACCTTTTAGAGCAATTACAATACCTTCAAAGTTCTGAATTCTAGTTTTTGTACCCTCTTTAATCTCAACACCTAATCTTAATGTATCTCCAGCTCTAAAGCTAGGAATCTCTTTAGACTCAATCTGTGCAGCTTCAAAAGCAGCAATATATTTATTTTTCATTTTTTTTCCTTAATATCGGGGGTATTGACCTAATTTGTTCAAAAGTGCCCCATTTATGGTCTATAATACTTAGTTTTGCATATAGACAATTCGCGTTTTAAACGGCGAATTTTAGCGTGATTTCCCTTTAAAAGTTCTGAAGGGACTTTTAAACCTTTATATTCAACAGGTTTTGTAAAAGATGGAGCCTCTAAAAGCATAACATCATCCTCATTTAAGTTGTAACTTTCATCTGTTAATGACTCAAAATTACCAAGAACACCTTCACAGTTTCTAGAGATTGCATCTGACATAATTAAAGATGGTAGTTCTCCACCAGTTAAGATATAATCCCCTACGCTAAATACTTCAGAAGCATACTTCTCTATAACTCTCTCATCAATACCCTCATATCTTCCACTTACAAATACTATATGTTTTTTCTTTGAAAGCCTTATAGCATCTGTTTGATTAAAAGGTTTAGCAGCAGCTAAAGGAAATATAATATAAGCATCACTATCTTTTGCTTTTATCTCATCTAGTAGATCAAAAAGTGGCTGTGGAAATATAAGTTGCCCTGCTCCTCCACCACATAAAGTATCATCTACTTTTTTATGTTTATTTTTAGTGTAATCTCTTGGATTATAAAAATCATATTTTATAAGGTTTTTATCTACTGCTCTTTTTAATATAGAATCATTAAAGTACGGTTCTATTAAATTTTGGAAAAGTGTAACAAATGAAAATTTCATAATTATAAAGTGACCACTTTATTTCTACCAGCTTCTTTTGCCATATATAGTGCATCATCAGCTCTTTTTAGAATTGTATTATCATCATCATCTTTTTGAAACTGTGTTACTCCAAAACTTGATGTAATTTGTTCAATACCTTCTATTTTCATATTTTCAATCAATTTTCTAAAATGTTCTGCAATCAATTCTGCTTTATCTATTGTAGTTTTTTCAAGTAAAATAATAAACTCTTCCCCACCCCATCTAGCAAATGTATCTGAAGAACGGGTATTTAACTTAATAGTTTGAGATAGTTTTACAAGCACTTCATCTCCAACTAAATGACCATAGTTATCATTAAACCTCTTAAAATGATCTATATCAAACAGTACAATACAAAAAGTTGTTTTATATCTTTTTGCTTGTTCTATTTCGTTAGCTATCTTTTCAAAATAATATGATCTATTATATATACAAGTTAATGCATCATGAGTTGCATGATAATGGTATTGTTGTGATTCTAATTTTATCTCTGTAATATCTGTTAAAGTTATTACATAATTTTTGTTATTTGTACTTAATGGTTGTACTTGTATATTAAATGCTTTTGGTTCAAAACTATTTAAATCTAATATGGAAACTATCCTATTTTTTGCTTTCTCTTTTAAAATCTCCTCTACCCAATTTAATGATAGATCATCATGACTAAAAAAGTTTTTATGATTTATAAAATGGTCAGATATGTTTTTATATTTTTTAATAAAATCTTGAAGATTTTTCACATTGTAAAAGCTATACAAGCTTTGGTTTGCTGAAATAATTTCATAACCATCTGTAACAATTACAATACTTGTTTGTTGGTCTATTACACCTTGTAATATTTTCAACTCTTCATATATTTTTGAATTTTTTTCATTTGCATCTATTACTGCATATTCAAATTCTGAAATATCACGAAGAATAAGAAGTAATGAATCTTTTTTATTTACATAGTGACTACTACAACTCAACTCATAATATTTATCATCTATTTTTAATTTGTATTTATTATATCTATCGTGATTAACGATATCTTTATATATATTTGACCAAATATCTTCATCTATTAATGATAATATATTTTTATCTGTTACATTTCCAAAATTATTTATTGATACATCGTTAAGCCATTGTATAATCTGCTCATCATTATCTTCATATACCTCAATAATAGATTCACCAATATTATTTAAAGTATTTTTTACATTTCTTAACTTTGATTCTAATATTTTTCCATAATTACCTTTTAAATTATGTGCTATATCTCTGATACTTAATATACTTTGTCCCTTTTTAGTATCTTTATTTAAAACCAATACTCTTCTTATATGCTCCTGATCCATAAATAAAATCACATCATTTACTTTTTCGCTTTCACACACACTTATAATTGGAGAGGTCATAACTTCACTAATTCTACTATCTAAATTAAACTTTCTATTTATTATTGATACAGTGTCATTTTCAGTAACAATTCCTACTAAGTTTTCATCATCATCCACAGCAATTAGTGAACCAATATTATTTTTATTCATTAATTTAAAAGCTTCTTTAATTGTTTCATTTTGGTTTAATGTTACAATATCTTTTTTTTCTTTAATAAAATTTGATATAATTATATTTGTTTTAAAGATATCCTCTTCAAGGTGTTTTATTAAAATATCTTGAGTAATAACACCTTCAAAGTTGTTATTATCATCAACTATTATTAATCTTCTTATATTATTATCAATAAGTACATGTAAAGCATAATCAACACTTCGTTTAATATTTATAGTAATAAGATGATTAAACTTTATGACTGTTTCAACAGAAGAGTTAAAATCAATATCAGAATTAATTATTTCTAAAACATCTCTCTCTGTTAAAATACCAACTGCTACATTTTTTGTAAGAACTACAACAACACCTTGTTTATTTTTAGACATGATATTAATAGCGAACTCAATTGTATCTGTTAATTCAATAGAGATATTATTTTTTATTATTAACTCTTTTATTAAAACCATTATTGTTCTCCCTAGTATACTTTTTATATAACCTCTAGATTAAAGCTATTGTCCATAACTTCTATAACTACTTTAAACTGATTTTCTTTTGTATCTACATTACATGAGATCATATTTGTTAGGGTATTTGTTTCCACATTTTCAAAAACACACAAAAGCTTCTCTTCTATATTAGCTAAAAACTTATTACGAATCTTATCACATCTATTTAATACAGCAGTAGCTTCCTCCATATTTTCACCCATCTCATCATATTCAAAATTGTTATACTCATCACAAAAGTCAATAAATCTACCTAATAATCTTTTCTCATCAATAAGTGCCAATTTTATATCTTCAAACACTTCATCTCTAATATTTGATAACACCTCTTCTGATTCTATTATCTCTTCTTCAATAATTTCTGTTTTTCTATCACTCATAATCTCTCCAAATTGTAGTTTCTTTCATTGATGGTCTATTCTGTAAAATCTCAAATGGTTTATAGTTCTCTTTATAACCCATACTATAATGATCTTGTATCCAATATCCCAAATATAGATATTTTATATTCGATTGTTTTGCTATACTTAACTGTGCTAATATTGAGAATTTTCCCAACGAAAGATGTTCATAATCATGATCATAATAACAATAAACAGATGATAACCCATGAGGCATCATATCTGCCAATGCTACACATACTAGATTGTCATCTATAAAGTATAGTATCTCTTTGCCGAAATCATGTGCCCCATTTACATATGATTTATAATATTCATCAACATCAATTATGTTTTCATTCCAATCTTTTTTAAGCTGCATATGTTCGTGATATTTGTTAAATAGATCAATATGTTCTAATGTGACTGTAGGTTTTTGAACATATATTTTTATATTTTTATTTTTACTAAATAACCTTTTTTCCGATTTTGAGAAGATATACTTTTCAACATCAATTCTTATGGTTTTACACTCATCACAATCTTTACACTCTGGAACAAAATGCATATTTCCAAATCTTCTCCATCCTCTTTCAAGCATTGAGTATTGTTCCTCTTGTGAACAATATTCCATATATTTATATCGAATATCACATCTTTTGTCATCAAAGTAAGAACATTGCTTATCATCTTCAAGAAACTCTAATATTTGTGCTTTTTTAAACATAATTTATTTACCTAAACAAAATTCACCAAACATCACATCTAACATTTGACTATGTTCGTAAGGTCTGGTTATATTTGAGATATGCATAAGAGACTCATTTATATGGTGAGCAAAAAACTCAAACTCTCCTGTTTCTAATGGCATTTTTGATTGTATAATATGAGATAAAGTCTCTTCAACTTCTACCACTTGTTGTTTTGATATAAGTGTCATATCATCACTAGAACTATTTTTATTTAAAATATTTTCAATTTTTTGAATTAGAAAAGATATATTATCTTTTGTATTAAGTTGTAAATATGATTTATCAAGCATATCAACATCAAATTTTAATTCTAAATCAGATTTATTTATAACAATAATTTTTTCTTTTGTAGATTTATCTAAAATATTTAATATTCCCCTATCTTCA
>JAYEOQ010000011.1:0-6273 GCA_034723215.1 Campylobacterota bacterium
TCAACACTGTCAAATCCAGAAAATTCAAAAAACCTTTCATTTGCACTAAAAAGTTTTTTTGCTAAAGAACTTACAATAATATTTGAAGAGTTATCCTCTACTGCTTTTAGATACTTTTTATTAAACTTAATTTTATCTATAGCTTTATTGTAAAATATATCTGCTTTTTTGCTAAATCTATTAATAAAAAATATTATTAAAATTAAAATAGTTCCCATAAAAAACAAAATAGTAGCTAGAAAAAATATTTTTATAATATTTTGTTTTGTTATTGAATTTGTAATATCATGAATAAAAATATACTTAGCATAGTTTGATTTATCAAATCCCTTGATATTTATCGTGTGTAAGTTATAACTTTTATTATCAATTTTAACAATAGTATCATCTTTAAAATTATAATCCTTTTCTAAATGTTTTAATATATCTAATTCATTTTTATTTAGTTTTGTTTGAAGTTTATAGTTTTTAAGTATAATATCACTACCATTTGAATAAAGCTTTAGATTCTCTTGATTTATAAATAAAACCCCTTTCTCATCAACTATCTCTCCAACTTTTTCCATAAAATAGTTTGGATTTATACCAACACCTATAGAACCTATATATCTTTTTTTATAAAATATTGGTGCAATTACTCTATAAGCTACAGCATGTTTCCCAGTCTCATATCCCGATATTAGTTTTTTTGATTTTATTATCTCCCTTACCATTGGACGAACAGCACTTAAATTATCTCCAAACTTCTCTTTTGTGTGTACCCTTAAAAAAGATTTTCCATCTGGTTTTATAATAGTTAATGTTCTTAAATATTTATTCTCTTTTTGTAACAAATCAAATTTAGGCTTCAGTATCTTATATATTTCATCTCGATTATTATCTACAATATGCTGTTTTATATTTGTTGTATCTGATAATCTTTTTAGTAGAAATGAATAGTGATGTTTATTGTACTTTACAGTATGTTTAATAGATTTGTCAATTACACTATGAGATTGGACAATATAATCTTCAAAACTTTTGTTTTGAACATAAAACACAATAAATATTATCATTGCTAATAACCCAATAAAAATAAATATTATTGATTTTATGATATCAAGTTTTAAACTTCTTGTATTTGGTCTTTGTTCCATATTAATTACCTTTAAAGTTATTATAGTATCCCCCTATTTTATCATAATATTGTGTCAATATTGTGTCAAAAAAAACTATACCTTTATTTTATATAAATAATTAATAATACTTATAAGTTTAATTAATTACAAATAAAAATATCGATAAAATTCTACAAATCAAAAGGAGTCACTTTGCCAGAAACAAAAATAGAACAATTTAGAATAATAGCTAAAATAGAGGGTATATCTTTTATCACTTTACTGTTTATAGCGATGCCGTTAAAATATATGATGGGGATACCAGAAGCTACAAAAGTTGTAGGTATGATTCATGGGGGACTTTTCTTGTGGTTTCTTTATGCACAATTTATAGCATCACAAGTTGAAAAATGGGGTGTTAAGTTTAATATTTTAGCATTTGTATTATCTTTAGTACCATTTGGAACTTTTTATCTAGATACAAAACTAAAAGCTATGATTTTAGCAAAAAACTAACAAATTGCAATCTTTTTAGATAAAAAGATTTTTTTATAGTATTATTCTTACAACAAATCTAAGGATATACTATGAAATCACTAAAATGTGCCTCGCTAGATGGGATAGATGCTGTTAGTATCGATGTAGAATCAACTTTTACAAAAGGACTTCCAAGCTTTAGTATTGTTGGTATGGCAAACACATCTATTCAAGAATCAAAAGAGAGAATTAAATCAGCACTTCTAACAAATGAATTTAAATTTCCACCAAAAAGAATCACCATAAACCTATCTCCATCTGAAATAGCAAAAAAAGGTAGTCAAGTTGATCTATCAATTGCACTTCTTATAGCACTTCAAGATACAAAACTAAAGCTTGATGATTTTTATGTATTTGGAGAGTTAGGACTTGATGGGAAACTAAAAGATACTAAATCGATATTTGTATTAATTTTATCACTTGTAAGACAAGGTAAAATAAAAAATGTACTTATTCCAAAAGAATCAATACAAAAGGTATCAACAATACCAAATATAAACATATACGCAGTTGATACATTAAATGAAGCGATTGAGTTCTTTCACAAAGAGGATAAATCAATTAATAAAATTGAAAATAAAATCTTCAACCATAAACATCTAAATATAAACAACACAAAATACTTTTATACACAAAAATATGATTTAGATTTTAAAGATATAAAAGGTCAAACAATAGCAAAAAAAGCAGCCTTGATAAGTGGAGCAGGAAATCACAATATTATTTTAGAAGGTAGTCCAGGATGTGGGAAAAGTATGATAGCAAAAAGATTAAAATATATCACAGCACCTATGAACCTAGAAGAGATACTAGATATTGCAAAGATGGAATCACTTCAAGGTAAACACCCTTCGTTTATACCTCAAAGAACATATATTTCACCACATCATAGCTCAACAAAAGCATCAATAGTTGGTGGTACTCAAATAGGTGAAGTGGCACTTTCAAATCATGGACTACTGTTTTTTGATGAGCTTCCTCACTTCCAAAAAACTGTTTTAGAAGCGATGAGAGAACCACTTGAAGATAATGAAATATCCATATCAAGGGTAAATACAAAAGTAAAATATCCTACCAAGTTTCTTTTTGTTTGTGCGATGAACCCCTGCCCTTGTGGAAATCTCTTAGCTAAGTCAAAAATTTGTAGATGTAGTGATATGGAGAAACAAAGATATAAAAATAAAATATCTGATCCATTTCTAGATAGAATAGACCTCTATGTTACTATGAATGAAGTGACAAAAGATGATAGAAGTGATGTTACTTCTAATCAACTTCATAAACAAGTAATAGAGACATTTAAGATACAAAAACTCCGTGGACAAACTGAACTAAATGGAAAACTAAATGATGTTGATATTTTAAAATATTGTATTTTAACTACAGAAGCTCAAAATATTTTAGATATATCAATACAAAAATTTGCACTATCATTTAGGGCTATAAATAAAGTTTTAAAAGTTGGTAGAACTATCGCAGATTTAGATAAGAATGATTTAATTGATACTAAACATATCATTGAAGCTTTAAGTTATAGAAAAAGATAGTATATATTATAATAATAAATTGTAACCATATTGAAATAATAACTAGCAATAATCTTTAAACTTAAAAGGAGTTATTGAATGAGTTATTTTAAAAAAGTAAAAAAAGGTGATAAGGTTTTTGGACTAGTATTTGGTCTAGGAGTTGTAAAAAAAGTTTTTGATGATGGACACTATAAATTAATAGCAGAATTTGAAGATGATACAGAGATACCTTATACTGATGATGGTATTCCAGGTTGGGGGAAATTTAATGAGCAAACATTATTTTTTAAAAATGATATTGATTTAACTGAATTTGACTTTAGCCCTATTAGTAAAATATTAACACCAAAAAAGATTATAAAATTACGAGAAAAAAAGAGATTAGAAGTGCGTTTACCTTCTGGTATTTGGCACACTTGCAACAAACTTGTAAAAGAGTATGTTAGGGAACAATTAAGAAAAGAAAATTTTCATCTTTTTAGAAAAAAACAGAAATAATTTTATACATTAATTTTAGAAAAAACATTAGCTAAATTATCTAAATCTATATCCATATCTTTTAACTCTTTAGATATATCAGGAATTTTAATATTTGACATATCTGGAACTGTTGTGGTATTTAAATTATCTATTTTTTTAAAACTATTTTTCCTAATAAAATTATTTTCAATACAATAATCCAAATAATCATTGTATTTATCCTTAAAGAGATTGTACTCTAACTGTTGTTTTGTAGTTAAAACAATATTTTGATTTAAAAATATAAAAGATTGAAATAGTAGATCTTGTATATCTAGTTCTTCAATATTTTTTGATTTAATTGCTCCAATAGACTCTCCAAATTTGAAAAATATTATTGTTTTATAATCTTTTGTATCCATTTTATAATCTCTAAGATATATTTATAAGTGTAATTTCACTTGAACTTCCAAGTCGCATAGGTGGGCCCCAAAAACCTGTACCTTTATTAACATATATTTGAGTATGTTTACTATGATTATACAACCCAGCAATATATGGCTGTACTAATTTTACAAGAATTCTAAATGGATATATTTGTCCCCCGTGTGTATGCCCACTTAATACAAGATCTATACTATCATCCACCTCCTCTATAAATCTTGGTTGATGTGCTAAAAGTACAACAGGGCTATTTTTATCAACACCTTTTAGTGCTTTTTCAATATCAGGCTGATGGTGTCCTACCCTATATCCCATAACATCATAAACACCTGCTAAATTAAACCCTTTATTTTGTTCACCTATATAACTATAGTTGTTTTCTAAAACAGTTATTTCTAGTTGTTTCATCACTTTGATTATCTCTTCTATATTATGAAAATACTCATGATTACCTACTATAAAATATGTTCCATAAACTGATTTTAATTTAGTAAGTTCATCAAGTGACGGCTTTGCATATTTAAGTGCAACATCTACTAAATCACCTGTAATTACAACTAGATCAGGTTCAAGAGTATTAACTCTATCTACTAGATTTTTGATAAATTTCTGGTCAATTAGTCCACCTATATGTATATCACTTAGTTGAACTATTTTATAAGGTTGTTTTAAATTTTTTAGTTTTATATCTACCGTTTCTAGTTCAATATGTTTTGCTTCATAAACACTTCTACTAGTTAAACCTAATGCAACTACTAAAGATGAATAATCAAGTCCTTTTTTAAAAAAATTTCTCCTTTTATTGTTTAATGGTATTTTTGTAATAGCAAGATGTGATAGGTCATAAACAACAGCCGTACAAAAAACAAGAAAAACAACCCCAATTGGTAGTGATAAAATAAAATACAACCAATTTGGGATATTAGGGTTATATCTAGCAAACATATATCCTATAATACCAAATAGATTAATAATTAAAAATATTTTGATATACTTTTTAAATCTATTACTAATATGTAGTTTATTTATAAATCTTTTAAATATATATAGATTTAATAATACAAAAACAAGTATAAAAACTATAGGAAATATTATAAATTTCAAAATTTATTTCTCAGATTAATTAACACGATTAATAATGTTTTTTTCATTTTTTCTCCTGATTTATAACCCTATACTATATAAATCTCTTTTAAAAAGCAATAAATAGCACATAAACTGTAGGTTTGCAAGGGGTTTCAGGCATAAAAAAAGCCCTGCCTAAGCAGAGCTTTTAATTGGTCGCCTTATGGCGAAAGGAACAGACATTTATAATTCGTGCTAAAGCACAAATATTATAAATCTCGTTAATTGCTAGAAATGACACACTAGTGTCATTTCTAAACGCAATTAACCATTTCTCTTTTTCATAATCTCTTCAGCAACATTCTTAGGAACTTCCATATATTGATCAAAGATCATAGAATAAGTAGCTCTACCTTGTGACATAGATCTAAGGTCAGTTGAGTATCCGAACATTTCAGATAATGGAACTAAAGCAACTACAAGTTTAACACCAGCTCTATCATCCATAGATTGAACTAATCCTCTTCTCTTGTTACAATCACCAATAACATCACCCATATAATCTTCAGGAGTTTCAATCTCAACTCTCATCATAGGCTCAAGAATACAAGCTTGTGCAGCACCTTGTCTACAACCAGCTTTAAATCCCATAGAAGCAGCAAGTTTAAATGCCATTTCAGATGAATCAACATCATGGTAAGAACCATCATAACAAGTAACTCTAATATCAACTAGAGGATAACCAGCAAGAACCCCACCAATCATAGTCTCTCTACAACCTTTTTCAACAGCTGGAATATACTCTTTAGGGATAGATCCACCTTTGATCTCAGATACAAATTCAAAACCTTCATCATTTGTCTCTTCAGCAGTCATAGGCTCAATCTTTAAGTAAACATGTCCATATTGACCTTTACCACCAGATTGTTTAGCATATTTGTACTCTTGGTTAACTGCATTTTTAATTGTTTCTCTATAAGCAACTTGAGGAGCTCCAACTTCAGCTTCAACAGCAAATTCTCTTTTCATTCTATCTACAAGAATTTCAAGGTGTAACTCACCCATTCCTGAAATAATAGTTTGACCAGATTCTTCATCAGTTTCAACTCTAAAAGATGGATCTTCTTGAGCTAGTTTACCTA
>JAYEOQ010000012.1:0-6229 GCA_034723215.1 Campylobacterota bacterium
ACCAGTTGTTGTACCTATGTTAGCCCCAAATACTATACCAATACCTTGTGCAAGACCAATAAGTCCAGCACCTAGAAATGAGATAGTTAAAACTGAAACTAAAGAGCTTGATTGCATAACTGTAGTGGCTAATACACCAAAACCAATACTTTTAGCTGTAGTATCAGTAGACCTCTTTAATATTCTTTGTAATGCCCCACCAGAGAAAGCTTTAAAACCCTCTTCAAGTGATAACATACCAAATAAGAAAATAGCAACACCTGCTGCTATCTCTTTAAAGTCAGGGCTTATCCAAAAACCATAACCTAGTATCAGTAAAATTGTAGGTAAAATAATTCTTCTTAACATATAAATTTTACTCCTTTATTTTAATATTTTTCGCATTGTAACTAAATATAGCTAAATATTGTATTTTTATATATAAACACCATAATTTATTACTATAATACCATTCCTCTAATCATAAAATAGATTAGCGCTGATAGTGTAGCAGCAGCAGGTACAGTTATAACCCAAGCAGCAACAATTTTCTTAACTGCATCTCTTTTTACATATTGTACTTTTTCTGCACTTTTTAAGCTTTTCTTAGCCTCTTTTACTTTTGATTCTTCCTCATCAATCATTTGATAAAGAGATACAATTCTTTCATAGTCATCTTTAGCTTTTTCTGATTTTGCTTCTAATGTTTTAAGTTCACCATTAAGCCCTTTTAAAACTTTTTTCTCATCAATTAGAAGTTCTTTTTCCATTGCAATAACATCTTTCTTTTCTGCACCTTCAAGATACTCTCTTAAAAATCCAACACCAAAGATACCACCAACTGCAATATGTGTAGAAGATACAGGAAGACCAAGTTGAGAAGCGATAATTACAGTAATTGATGCAGCCATAGCAACACTAAATGCTCTCATTTGATCTAGTTCTGTTATCTCTGACCCTACAGTTCTAATTAATTTTGGTCCATATAAAGCTAAACCAATTGCAATACCTAATGCACCTACAGCCATAACCCATAATGGTATCTCTGCCTTACCTGATATTCCACCTGTCATAACTGCGTCATTAATAGCAGCTAATGGTCCAATTGCATTTGCAACATCATTTGCACCATGTGCAAAACTTAAAAGTGCCGCTGCAAAGATTAAAGGAACAGTAAAAAGTGAATTTATACCAGCTCTAGTGTTTTCAACATTTTCTTTTCTATTAACTGAAGATTTAACTAAAGTATAAACTATTAGAGCTACTATTGCTCCAAAAATTAAAGCAACCATAAATGTTGGTTTTTTTGTATCTGGTAAAAATGTTAACACATCTACAATAGATGGCCATACTTTTTTTAAACCTTTAAGAGTAAGATAAGTAACAAATGCCCATGACATAATTGCAACAAAAACAGGTACCCATTTTTTAGCAGCTTTAATCTTATCCTCTTTATATACCATAGATTTTTTAATAGAGTAAAGAAATGTAGCAGCAATAATACCACCTAACACTGGAGATATTACCCAAGAAGCAGCAATTTTACCCATAGTTCCCCAAGCAACAATACTAAATCCAGCAGCAGCAATACCAGCACCCATAACACCACCAACAATTGAGTGAGTTGTAGAAACAGGAGCTTTAGCCATAGTTGCAAAGTTTAACCATAAAGCTGCAGCTAAAAGTGCAGCCATCATAGCCCAGATAAATGAATCTGTATTTACACCAAATGCATCAATATCGATAATCCCTTTTTTAATAGTACTTACAACATCACCACCAGCTATTAAAGCACCACTTGCTTCAAATATAGCTGCAATAACAATAGCACCACCCATAGTAAGTGCTTTTGAACCAACTGCAGGTCCTACATTGTTTGCAACATCATTTGCACCAATATTCATAGCCATATATGCACCAAAAAGTGCTGCAATTGCTAAGAACATATTGTTAGGTATTCCACCTGTACTTAAAAAGCTGTATGTTAATACTGCCACCATAAAAAATAAGGCAAAACCTAACCTAACAAAATCAACTCCACTAACTTTTAGAGCTTCTTTCTCCATCTTCTTCACTGTTTGAATTTCCATTTTTTTTCCCTTTGTAACCAACTTGTAATTATCTTTCGATATTCTAATTATATAGCTATAACCCTTTATTATTTTAACAGTTTATACTCTATATTTTAATACTGTATAACATAATTTATTACTATTGGTTATATAAATTTGTGGAAAAATTTATATATTTGCAGTTTGGAATGTGTTGATTTGTAACATTTTATATTAAAATTTAGATTAGTTTTTTTAAAGAATAAGATAAGAATATTAAAGTGTAAAAATAGATAAAATAACAATTTTATCTATTTTTTATCCTATTTATATCTGCTTGATATTTATAAATCATAAAGTCATATATTTTAGTACCTTCATTTTTATTAAAAAACATTTTCATCTCAAACATTCTATATGAAACTCTAAAAAATGCAGTAAACGGAATAATATATGTGATTAATGTATCATATCTTCTATTTGGATAAAGTTCATCAAACTCCTCTTTTAACTCTCTTAATGTTTCACTCTCTTTTGTTAAAATAGCTGGGTCATTTGATTTTAATGCACCTATTACTAAAAGTAAGTTTATCATAAACATTAAAGCGTTTAAATTCCAACCAATTATAAATATCTCTTCGTAACTCATATAGTCTCCATATTTTAAAATTTAATTATATTCTTTATGTGATATAATAGCGAATCAAAATTAAATGAGATATTAAATGACACACCAAAAATACAAACAACAAATAGAAACACTTATAAAGTGGGCATCTGCTTACTATGTAGATGACAACCCAATAGCTACAGATGAAGAGTACGATAAATTAAATCGTGAAGTTTTAGACTTTGAAAACAACAACCCCACTTTAATAGAGCCAAATACACCTACACAAAGAGTTGGTGGTATTGTACTAGATGGTTTTAATAAAGCTTCACATCTATCTCGTATGTGGTCTCAAGAGGATATTTTTGATACTTCTGAACTTGAAGATTGGATAAAGAGAGCTGGAAAAGTTGCTGAAAATATGAGTTTTATTTGTGAGCCAAAATTTGATGGAGCTAGTTTAAATATAATTTATGAAAATGGTGTATTAAAACAAGCTATCTCTAGAGGTGACGGTAGTGTTGGTGAAGATATAACAGTAAATGCAAAAACAATACAAACTATACCTTTAAGTATACCTTATGATGGTTTAATTGAGATTCGTGGTGAAGTTGTGATTAAAAAAGATGATTTTGATACTATTAACAAACAAAGAGTTAAAGATGGTGAAGCTTTATTTGCCAACCCTAGAAATGCAGCAGCTGGAAGTTTAAGACAACTTGATAGTTCAATAACTGCAAAAAGAAAACTATTTTTCAATGTTTGGGGTGTAGGTGAAAACTCTTTGGATTTTGATTCATCTACAGATGTTATGAACTATATATATTCTCTTGGTTTTGTAAAACCACCTATTCAAAAACTTTGTAAAACTGTAGAGCAAATTGAAGAGGTTTATCATGAGATAATAAAAAAAAGAGATGAGATAACTATGGGGCTTGATGGTATGGTTATCAAAATTGACTCTTTAGAATCTCAAACTGATTTAGGATATACAGTAAAGTTTCCTAAATGGTCTTGTGCATATAAATTTCCTGCTGTAGAGAAAGTAACAACAGTAAAAGATATAATCTTACAAGTTGGAAGAACCGGTGTGATAACTCCTGTTGCTGTTGTTGAACCTACTGATATAGATGGTTCTGTTGTACAAAGGGCAACATTACATAACTTTGATGAGATTCAAAGACTTGATTTAAAACTAAATGATAAAGTTATACTTATAAAAAGTGGTGATATTATCCCTAAGATTACAAAAGTGTTTAAAGATAGAAGAGATGGGAGTGAAAAAGAGATTGTTCACCCTAAAAATTGTCCAACTTGTGATGCGGAACTTTTTGATGAAGGTATACTTATAAAGTGTCAAAATATGGATTGTCCTAGTCGAGTTGTAAATAGTATCATATATTTTGCAAGTAAAAACTGTATGAATATAGATGGACTTGGTATAAAGATAGTTGAACAACTTGTAAGAGAAGATAAAATAAAAGATATTTTAGATCTATACTCATTAAAATATGAAGATTTAGATGGCTTAGAAAGTTTTAAAGAGAAAAAAATAAATAACCTTTTAAATGCTATAAACAATACAAAAAAAGTTGAATTACATAGAGTTGTAAATGCACTAGGGATTGAACATATTGGTGAGGTAGCAAGTAAACAAATATGTTTAGAGTTTGGACTTGACATACTAAATGTAACTTTTGAAAAACTTATTGAACTTGATGGGATAGGTGAACAAATGGCAAATAGTTTACTTGAATTTATAAGGGTAAACAAACCATTAGTAGAAAAACTTTTTGAGATAATAGAACCAACTGTTGAAGAAAAAATAGAGATAGAAGAGAATAACTTTAAAGATAAAACCATAGTTTTAACAGGTACTATGAGTGTAAGTCGTGGTATTGTTAAAAAAGAGTTAGAGGCTTTAGGTGCAAAAGTATCTAGTAGTGTATCTAAAAAGAGTGACTTTCTTATCTATGGAGAAGATGCTGGTAGCAAATATGATAAGGCCATTACTTTAAATGTAGCTACTTTAACAGAAGAAGAATACAAGGCTTTATTATAAAATAAAATGGATAGTTTTAAACCAGCCTTTGGGCTTAAAAATAGACATATTCAAACTCTATATCCAGCACTTTATAGAAAAATAAAGCCATTAGATTTAGAAAATGAAATCTTTGAGTTAGATGATGGAGATTTTACGGAGTGTTCCTGGTATAAAAAACCAAAAAAAGATGAAACTAAACCAATAGTTGTACTCTTACACGGTTTAGAGGGTTCTTATAAATCTCCATATATAAAAGGGATAATGTTAGAGTTGGATAAAATAGGATTTAGTTCTGTTTTAATGCACTTTAGAGGGTGTGGAGATACTTCTAATAGATACCCAAGAGCTTATCACAGTGGAGATACAAAAGATATAAGAGATTGGATAAAATATTTAAAAATGACATATCCATTATCTGATTTATTTGCAGTAGGCTACTCTTTAGGTGGCAATGTACTTTTAAAACTTTTAGGAGAAGATGGGAAAGATTCACATCTCAAAGGTGCCGTTTCAGTATCAGCTCCAATTCAACTAGATATAAGTGCAAATGCTATAAATAAAGGGTATTCAAAAATATATCAAAAGCATCTATTAAAACATCTAAAACAAACACTGTTAAATAAATACGAAAATCACCCCATGAAATCTTTAATAAACTTTGATAAAAAAAATATAGATAGTATTGATACTATCCATCAGTTTGATGAGATATACACAGCAAAAATACATAACTTTGAAAATGCTCAAGAGTATTATAAAAAATCAAGTGCAAAACAATATTTAAAATATATAAAAACTCCAACACTTATCATCCAAGCTTTAGATGACCCATTTATGACAAAAAATATATTACCTTCTAAAGATGAACTTTCAAATAGTATAACTCTTGAAGTGTATGAAAATGGTGGTCATGTTGGATTTGTAAGTGGGACAATTTTTCAACCACAGTATTGGCTAGAAGGTCGTTTTGTGGAGTATTTTGAGAAGTTTAAATAACTATTTTAATTTTAATAATACTCTTTTAAATATTTCTCAAGCTCAAATTTTATAGTTTCATCTATGCTTTTTGGTGACAACACTTTTATAAAAGGTAACCAATACTTAATCAAAGGTAAGATTTCCATTTCATTAGTTATTTTTATAACAATATCCATACTTCCATCTTCATATAATGATTCTATAGTTTGTGTTTTTGATATTGGTTTTCTTTTAAAATATTTTGCTATAGAACTATCTACAAATAGTTTTACTTCAAAAGGCTCAACATCTTTTTGAAACCAAATAGAGATAGAATTATCAAGAAGTTTATCAAGTTTAGTATCGCTGACAAAATTATCAGTAGTAACTTTACTATTTGTAATATCTTTTAAATAGTATTTTTTTAATTCATCGTTTCTACTATCAAGAGCTATTAAATACCAAAAGCCTTCATAATTAGCGATTTTCAATGGCTTCAAAGATAAATCATATACTTTATCACCTAACTTATAATTACACAAAATAACCTTTTTTTCTTTTATAGCACTTTCTAATAACTGTATCTCT
>JAYEOQ010000013.1:0-6194 GCA_034723215.1 Campylobacterota bacterium
CTTTAAGTAAATCAAGTCCATTTATATCTGGAACATTTATATCTAAAAGATATAGATTATATCTATTTGAATATGTATAGTTTAATAACTCTTCAGAACTTGAAGCATGTGTTATATCAAACTCACCAAACTCTTCAAGATAATCAATAAGCGATAAACTAAAAAGCTCATCGTCTTCTAGTAGTAGTATTTTTATCATTGCTAGTCTATAAACTCTTTATAATTCTGTCTAACAACATCATATGCAATAATAGAAACAGCATTTGATAAATTAAGGCTTCTTTCACCATTTACCATAGGTATATTTATACATGTTTCTTTATTGTTCTCAAGTAGTTCTTCAGGAATACCTGCATCTTCTCTTCCAAAAAATAGATAATCATTATCTTGATATTCTGGTTCAAAATAGTATTGTTTAGTTTTCGTTGTAGCAAAAAAATGTCTAGATGATGGTGGATTTTTACTATAAAAATCTTCAAGATTTTCATACTCTATCCAGTTTAATCTATCCCAATAATCTAAACCTGCTTTTTTAACAGCTTTTTGTGTAATCTCATTACCCCAACCATAAGGTTTAATAAGATGAAGTGTCCCACCAATAGCAACTATAGTTCTACCTATAGTCCCTACATTTCCACTTGTACGAGGTTCTATTAGTACTATGTTAATATTCATTACAAAATCACCGTCTTATTACCATAAACAAAAACTTTATCTTTTAAAACTAAGTCTAAAGCATTTGATAACACAACTTTCTCTACATTTCTACCTGCATCTCTCATATCTTCCCAAGAGTAACTATGGTCAACTCTTGTAATATCTTGTGCGATAATTGGACCCTCATCCAGATCATCAGTTACCCAATGAGAAGTAGCACCTATAATTTTAACACCTCTTTGATGTGCTTGTTTATATGGGTTTGCCCCTATAAATGCAGGTAGAAAACTATGGTGGATATTTAAAACTTGGCTTTGAAATGTTTTTACAAAGTTTGGTGTTAGTATTCTCATATATTTTGCTAATACAATTAACTCGTAATCATATTTTTTAATAGTATCAATGATTAAATCCTCATGGGTCTCTCTACTTAAGTTTTCATGAGATACATACTCAAACGGAATATTAAATTTTTCCACTAAATCTCTTAAACTATTATGATTTGAGATAACAGCTGTTATATTTGCATCTAAATCTCCAGCTGTAAATTTAATAAGAAGATCACCCAAACAATGCATCTCTTTTGTAGCTAAAATAACTATATCTTTTTTTTCTTTTTGAGTTAATTTTATATCTGAATTTTCTGGTAAAATAGCTTTTATATCACTAATTAACTTTTCTGAGTTAAAATCTCCAGTTATAACTGTTCTCATAAAAAAAATATTTGTCTCTTTATCAACATATTCAGAGTTATTCTCTATATTTAAATTATGTTCAAATAATACCTTTGAGATATTGTAAACCAAACCCTTATCATCACTTGTTTCTATTAACAATCTATATTCTCTCATTATCCCTCTTTAATAGTTACTTTCGTGATAATAGCATATATTTAGTTAAAATTATATAGAATACGATTATGTTAAAAATTATTATATTTACACTTTTACCATTTTATATTTTAAATGCCAATACTTCAATCATAAAGCAATTACAAGTGGAATTTCATAAAGATGTAATTGAGACAAATATTTTTAGAAAAAGATTTAATTCATATCTAACAAATAAATGTGATACGGATATTATGTGCATTAGAAGATATATAAATCTATTAAAAACATGGGATACTATTAAAAATGACAAAGCGTTAGATTATCTTACAGAACAAAAATCAAGTTTATTAAAAAATGATAATTTATATTGGGAAAAGGTTCAATATAAACTTCAATATAAACAAGTTGATTTTGATAGTTCTCAATTTGTAAGTGTGATTGATTTAGAAAAACAACTATTTATATTGACATTTTGGGATAATGAAACTGAACAATTTTATTATATTGGAGACGATTATATCTCTAGTGGGGATATGGAACGGGAGATAGAGATAGAGTATGGAGATGACCATTATCTAAAAACACCTGCTGGTATATTTAAAATAAAATCTGGTTGGAGATCTGATGGTGAATTAAATAAAGACAATACAACCTTTGGTTACGGATATAAAGATAGATTTATATTTTATTTTGGTAAACAAAATACAGTAAGGTATAATCTATTTGATAAAAATAAAGAAAAAATTTATGATAAAGAAAAATGGAAACTTATAACAGATAAGTTAGATTTTGCAGTACATGCTCATATCTCTTATAAACCAATGGGGACACCATTCTCACATGGTTGCGTTAGAATGACTGATGAACTAAATAAATTTATTGATAACAATTTTGTATTGCATAAAAACTTACTTGATGGAACAAAATGGACAAGTAAATATTCAAAACAACCAACAGACCCAAAAAATCATAAGTTTGCTGGTGAGTACCTAATAATCTTTGATAAGATTTAATATAGATCTAATTTATCAGGAAAAAACTCATCTAAAATAGAACTAAACACCTTATCTACTTTAGCTTTTATCACTAATGTTTCATTTGTATATGGATGGTTTATAGTTAAAGATAAAGCATGAAGTAACAACCTATGACAATCAAATTTTTCTCTTATAAATTTATTGTGTTCACCTCTACCATACTTTGTATCACCTAAAAGATGATGAGAGATATGTTTGAGGTGTCTTCTTATTTGATGTTTTCTACCTGTTTGGGGAGTAACTTTTACAAGTGAATATCTTGTCTTATCATATCTTCCTATTGTATGGTCTAACTCAACTGTATCAAGTAGTTGATACTTTGTTATTGCCTCTTGTGGCTCTTTTTGAGTGAAAACATCTTTATTCGCAATTCTATCAAGTTTAACAGACAATGGATAGTCAATAACTCCAACTTTTTCAACATAACCACGAACTACACAGATATATTGTTTAACAATAGTATGTTGGGTAAATTGTTCTGAAATTAACTTTGCAGTATGGCTATCAAGTGCAAATAGCAACACTCCAGAAGTTGGTTTATCAAGTCTATGTACAGGATAAACCCATTTTCCTATCTGTTGACTTAATATCTTCATAGCATAATAAATCTCATGCTTATCTATCATAGACTTATGTACTAAAAGCCCACTTGGTTTGTTTATGGCTACTAGATATTCATCTTGATACAGTATCTCTAGCTTGTAGTTTTCAAACAATATTTATCCTACTTCAACTGGGACCAATTATCCCCAACAGATACACTAACTTTTAAAGGTACTTCTAGTTTAAAAATTGATTCCATAATATAAACTAACTTGTCAGTTACCTCATCAACCATATCCTCTTTTACTTCAAAGATAAGCTCATCATGTATTTGAAGTAGCATTTTTATATCTTCGTTGTTTTTATATTTTGTATCTATTTTGTTCATTGCAAGTTTGATTAAATCTGATGCACTACCTTGAAAAACTGTATTTACTGATTCTCTTTGGTATGTAGCTTTCATCATACCAGTTGCATTTTCAAAATCAAATCTTCTTTTTCTACCTGATAAAGTTTTTACATACCCTTTTTCCATAGCATTATCTTGGATAGATTGTAAGAAATCTTTTACAGTGTTAAACGATTCAAAATAACTATCAATATATTGTTTTGCCTCTTTTGCAGGGATACCTAACTGTTCACCTAGTTTTCTAGCACCCATCCCATAAAGTAATCCAAAGTTAATAGACTTTGCAACTCCCCTTTTATCTTTTGCTTCCTCTTCACCAAAGATTTTAATAGCAGTTTGCATATGTATATCTTTATCATTTATAAAAGCATCTAAAAGTGCTGGGTCTTTACTATAATGAGCCAACAACCTCAACTCAATTTGAGAATAATCAATCCCTACAAGTTTATAACCATCAGAAGCTATAAATGCTTTTCTTATAGCTCTTCCAGACTCTGTTCTTACTGGTATATTTTGAAGATTTGGATTTTTACTACTTAATCTTCCAGTTGCAGTTCCTGTTTGTAAAAATGATGTATGTATTTTGTTATCATCGGCTTTTAAACCTAACTCTAAAAGTGGTTCTATATATGTTGAGTGAAGTTTAAAAGCCTCTCTATACTCCAATATCTTTGGTACTACCTCGTGTTCATCTTTTATCTTTACAAGTACAGATTCGTTTGTACTGTATCCCGTCTTTGTTTTCTTTGATGCTGTTAGATTTAAAGTTTCAAAAAGTATTGCACCTAATTGTTTTGGAGAGTTTATATTAAACTTCTCTCCACTTAATTGATATATCTCATCTGTCAAAATATTTAGATGCTCTTTACTTTTTGTTTTTAATGTTTCTAAAAACTCTACATCAACTTTGATACCTTTTTTCTCCATATTATCAAGAACAGTTACAAAAGGGAACTCTACTGTTTTTGCTATTTGCATTAGATACTCTTCATCACCATCTTTAAACAACTCTAATATCTTATGGTAAAGTTTAAAAGTTATAAATGCATCTTCACCTGCATATTTACAAGCATCTTCAAGTGATACATTTGAAAAATCCTCACCTTTTTTAACTACATCTTTAAAAGGTATTGTCTCATAACCATTTAAAAGTCTTACTGCTAACTTATCCATCCCTACAGGTTTATCACTATCTAGTAACCAAGCCATTATCATAGTATCTGCAAATAGTTTCAACTCTAAGTCAAAATTTTTAGAAACTACAACTTTATCATATTTATAGTTTTGTAACACTAGCTTATGTTTATTTAACATATCTATAGCTCGTCTGCTATCCTCTTTTGAGATTTGAGCCTCTACACCTAAATAGAAATGCCCTATAGGTACATAGTAAGCTTTTGAATCTTCCCAACAAAAAGAGAATCCAACTATAGAAGCACTACTAGAATCTAAGCTGGTTGTTTCAGTATCAAAAGCTACAAGAGAACTTTTTGGGATACTATTTATAACCTCAAACATTTTTTTAGAATCATTTAAAAGTATATACTCACAATCAAAAACCTCCTCCTCTTTTATAGGGGCTTTAGCAAACTTTGACTCATCATAATCTTTTGGTATAGCTGTTTTATAGTTTAGCCCCTCTCTATGTACTTTATCAATGATTCTATTCATATCATAGCCATCTAGTATATTTGCAATTTTAAGTATAGGGTTCTCTTTTGGTAACTCTAAAGTTTCTATATCCCCTAGATGCTCTAAAGCATGAAAGTCTCTATCTAAAGTTACAAGCTTTTGACTGATATAAGCCATATCTTTACCTTCAGTCAAAAGCTTTTGCCATCTTGGTTTCTCTATATTTTCCATATTTGCATAGATATTGTCAAGGTTATCAAACTGTTGTATTAATGCCATAGCAGTCTTAGCCCCTACCCCTTTTACTCCAGGTACATTATCCGCACTATCACCAAGCAGTGATTGGTAGCATGTAAACTGTTCTGGATATACCCCATACTTAGAGAAACAATCTTCACGGCTAACAACTTTTTTCTTCATAGGGTCAAACATAAAGATATTCTCCCCTATTAGTTGATAGAGATCTTTATCGTGACTAATTACTCTTACATTTAAACCTTGCTTTGCACCATCATGGGCTAAAGAAGCTATAATATCATCAGCCTCATATCCAACCTCTGAAGCAGTTTTAAATCCCATCTTTTCTATAAATTCAATTGCAACTGGAAGTTGTGCTGTTAAATCCTCTGGTGCTTCTGGTCTATGTGCTTTATACTCTTGATATATATCATTTCTAAATGTTTTACCTTTGCTATCAAGTGCAAATACTAAATAATCAGTTTGAAAATCTCGCCCTATTCCACTTACGAAGTTCATAAACCCAGTAAGCATCCCTGTAGGAAATCCAGTCTTTGATCGTAATGGTGGCAAAGCATAATAACTTCTAAATAAAAAGCCAAATGTATCTATAATAGTAAGTGTTTTTTTTGTTTCTTGCAAAATTTTTATCCCTTGTTGATGATGATATTTAATATATCGGTTTTCTGTGTTGATGAGCTACTGTTAAAATTTATATATCTTTTATTTAATTTATTATACTTAATTATTTATTTATATTATCTTGAAAATATATTTTGTAAATAAAAAATTTATTATAACTAGTAGATATTAATGATTTAAATCAAATATTCATACTTTAACTTT
>JAYEOQ010000014.1:0-6172 GCA_034723215.1 Campylobacterota bacterium
CCATTTCGAACCCAGAAGTCAAGCTCCTCATCGCCGATAATACTGCAGGGTCCCCTTGTGGAAACGTAGGTCGCCGCCAACTTCTAAGGTGTTTTTTTTACTCAAATTTTAATTTACTATTTTTTATAAATCAAGTTCTTCACACGACTTCAGTCTTGATTTACTAAACTTTTTAAGTGTTATTTTTATCTTATTTTATTTTAAATATATTACTTTCTTTACTAGATTTTATATATTACTTTAGATGCTAAAAACCCTTAAGTTTATTTATATGTAGTTTTTCAGAATATTTTATTTCTTATAGGTTAAAAATACAGCATTTTTTGGTATAATGGGCAATTAAAAATAGGAATAATATATGAACTTACAAGATACAGATAAAAATTATGTTTTAAATACTTATGCTAGAAACTATGTAAACTTTAAAAGAGGTGTAAACTCAACTCTTTTTGATGAAGATGATAATAATTATATCGATTTTACAAGTGGTATAGGTGTTGTTTCTTGTGGTCATGGAAATGATAGAATCTCTAATGCTATTTGTAATCAAGTTAAAAATATAACACATATATCAAATCTATATGCTATAGAACCTCAAGCAAAATTAGCAGAAAAAATAGCACAACTTAGTGGATATGATGTAGCGATGTTTTTTGGAAATAGTGGAGCAGAAGCAAATGAGGGTGCTATTAAAATTGCAAGAAAATATGGTGAAACTAAGTTTAATAATAAAAGATACAAAGTGATAACTCTTGAGCACTCTTTTCATGGAAGAACAATCACAACAGTAAAAGCAACTGGTCAAAAATCAATGCATACAGATCATTTTTCACCATATCCAGAAGGTTTTTCATTTAATCAAAAAATTAATGATATTTATAACTCTATAGATGATGAAACTGTTGCTGTTATGATTGAACTTGTTCAAGGTGAGGGTGGTGTTCAGCCATTTGAAAAAGCTGAGATACAAAAGTTAGCTTTATTTTTAAAAGAGAATGATATTTTACTTATTGTTGATGAAGTTCAAACAGGAGCTTATAGAACAGGTGAGTTTTTAGCATCAAATCTTTATGATATCAAACCTGATATTATCACTATGGCAAAAGGTGTTGGAGGAGGAGTTCCTATTGGTTTAGTTATGACTACTCACAAAGATATTTTAGTTCCAGGAGATCATGGATCTACTTTTGGTGGTAACTACTTAAGTTGTATATCTGCTTTAGAGGTTTGTAATATTTTAGATGATTTAAAAAATAGTGGTAAATTAGATGAAACTATTGTTTATTTTGAATCAAAATTAAAAGCGTTTTATAAAAACAATCAAGAGTTATTTGATGATATTGTTGGTCTTGGCTTTATGAGAGGTTTAAGAGTTAAAAGTGCTGAAATTCTTACAAATATAATTAATGAATCATTTAGCGAAGGTTTACTAGTTTTAAAAGCTGGAAAAAATACACTTAGATTTTTACCTCCACTTACTATAACAAAAGGTGAAATTGACGAAGGATTTAAAAGATTGGAGATGGCAGTTGCAAAAGTTAAATAGTTTACTGCTTTCAACTTTTATATTATCTGTTGGATTAAGTGCAAATGATGATTACTTATCTAGTATTAAACAGGAGATATTAAAATACTCTTATGAAAAATCGGTAGAAGATTCTACAAAATTAAAAAATGATTGGATTAATCCAGTTGTTTATAAATATACTTATAATAAGTCAGAGTTGTATTCAACAAAAAAATCTTTTATCAGTATTTCTCAACCTATTTTTAAAAGTGGAGGTATATATTATGCTATTAAGTATGCTTCAAGTATAGAAAAGTATTCAAAAACTTCAGTAGATACTCAAAGAAAAGAGATAGTAAAACAACTAGTTAATCTATTGTTGCAAATAAAAAAAATTAATATAACTATAGAAAAACAAAAACTTGTTCTACAAAATGCAAATTTAGATATTCAAAGAAAAAAAGAGCAAGTTTTAAATGGAATTCTTGATACATCATTTCTTGATAATGCAATTATAGATGGAAATCAACAACAAAATTCGCTTATAGATTTAGAGTATCAAAAAGAAACTTTTGTTAATAACTTATCAAATTTAACAGATTCAAAATATACAGAGTTAGAGCTACCTATTTTTAAATTAACAAATGACGATAACTATATAAATAATAATATTTATATAAAAAAAGCTAAAGAGGATATGGATAGTTCATATTGGATGAAAAATATGATTCTTTCTAATTATTTAACTACAGTTAATTTTACAGCTGATTATAGTAAATATCATGATACAGATGGCAACCCAGCACTTACAGAAGATGGTAAAAAGAATATTGGATTTAATATTACAATTCCATTGGATATAAAGTCACCAAATATTGTAGCAAGTTCAAAAATAGAATATTTACAAAAAAAATCTTTGATTGATGATAAAAAGAAAGAGGAATTAACTCTATATAAGAATGCAATTGCAAAAATCTCTAGCTTAGATAAAAAAGTTATGATTGCTGTTAAAAATATAGAACTATATGATTCTTTATTAATTCAAATTCAAGAACAATTAACTGTTGGTATGAAAACTCAATCAGATTTAGAAACTATGATTAATTCAAAGAAAATAAAAGTGTTAGATACAAAAAGTTTAGAAGTTGAAAAACAGATAGAACTTTTAGAAATTTATTCAAGAATTGAGATATAGATGGATAATAAAGAATTAAAATTTAATCAATACTTTCAAGATTGGCTTTATGGAGAAGATGGGTATTATTCAAACTATAAAACTATTGGGAAAGAGGGTGATTTTTATACAGCAGTTAGCTCTAGTAAGTTTTTTGGTGGTAGTATAGGTAAAAGGGTGGTAGATATAATTGAGGAAGGTTTTTTACCTTCAAACGCTACAATAGTTGAAATTGGCGCTCATCATGGATATCTACTTTCTGATATGATTCAATTTATTTTTACTTTAAAACCAGAACTTATAGATACATTAGAGTTTGCAATAGTAGAAAGATATGAACACCTTAGAATCAAACAAAAAGAGTATTTTAAGAACTGTTTTGGTGATGATATAAAATTAACCCATTATAATGATATAAGTGAATTAGAAATTGAGAATGCATTTGTAGTAGCAAATGAAATATTTGATGCTTTCCCTTGTGATTTGGTTTATACAAATGATAAAGAAAAGTTACAAAGTGCTGTTGTAAAAGATAATAAAATAGAATTTATTGATGAAATTAGTGAAGAATTAAAAGAGCATTGCAATAAATATAGTATTACTAAAGGTGAAGTTGCTGTTGGTTATGAAGAATTTGCTCAAAATATGTGTAAAAATATAAATAAATTTGAATTTGTAACTTTTGATTACGGTGAAAAATATCCAAGAAATGATTTTTCTTGTAGAATATATGAAAAACATAATGTATATCCAATATTTGATGAAGATATAAAACTTGAAAAATTATTTGGAAATTCAGATATAACATACGATGTAAATTTTAGACATGTAATAGATAGCTTTAGAAAAGCTGGTGCGAATAACTTAACTTATGAAACTCAGCTAAAAGCACTCGTTTCATTTGGTATTATCGACTTACTTGAAATATTACACAAAAATGTAGATGAGGATACTTATTTAGGTGAATCAAATAAAGTAAAAACACTTTTGAATCCAACTGGTATGGGTGATAGATTTAAAATGGCAAGCTTTAGAAAAAGTTAATATAAGAAAAGAGAAATAGATGAAGTTAATAATAAATGGTGAGAATAAAGATGTTGATGATAATAGTACTCTTCAACAAATTATTACTGATTTACAAATAGAAGATAAAGTTATGGCAGCAGCTGTAAATATGGATATTGTAAAAAAAGAAGATTGGGTAAATTTTATACCAAAAGAAAATGATAAATTAGAATTACTACAGTTTGTAGGTGGAGGTTGATATGGTTCATGATATAGGTTCAGTTTGTACTTATTGTGGTGTTGGTTGTGATATAACTGCACAGGTTAAAGATAATAAAATATTAAAAATATATGCTCAAAGTGATGGGTATGTTTCACAAGGAAAACTTTGTATAAAAGGGAAGCTTGGATTTGATTTTGTTGATTCTGATCAAAGAATTAGAAATACAAGAATTAAAAAGTCTTTTATAGAAAAAAACTTTGAATTGATGCCAAGAGAATTAAAAGCAAGAAGTCAAACTTTAGTATCTTATGATGAAGAGTGGTTTGAATCAAATTATGAATTTACTACATCGTTGGCTGCTTGGAAACTATCTGAAATAAAACAAAAGCATGGTAGACATAGTTTCTGTGCTACTGGTGGAGCTAGAACTAGTTGTGAAAGTGGATTTTTATTACAAAAGTTTGCAAGAGAAACTATGGACTCACCAAATATTGATAACTGTGCAAGAGTATGTCATGCACCAAGTTTAAATGGTATGGCTTGTACTATTGGAGAGGGGGCTGCTACAAACCCTTATGATGATATTTATAAAACAGAATTTATGTTAGTTATTGGTTCAAATACAACTGAGGCACATCCAATTGTTGCAAATCGTATGATTGATGCTGCACGAAAAAAGACATCAGAATTAGTTGTATGTGATGTAAGAAATATACAGCTAGGAAAATTTGCAACAACACAAGCTGTTATACCTTATGAGTCAAATTTATTATTTTTAAATGCAATTGCGTATGTGATTTTAAAAGAGGAACTATACAATCAAGAATTTATAGATACTAGATGTAAAGAGTTTGAAGAGTATAAAAAATCAATACTGGATGATAAATATGCAAATCCAGAGTATTTTAAAAATATAAATGGTTATGAAGAATTAGCCGAAACAATACCTGAAATAGCAAGAGCATATGCAACTAAAAAATCGATGATTTTTTGGGGATTAGGGATTAGTGAAAATCTTGATGGCAGTTATGCGGTTATGGCTATGGTTAATCTAGCGTTAATGACAGGAAATATTGGTAAAGAGGGTGCTGGACTAATGCCTTTAAGAGGTCAAAATAATGTTCAAGGTACTTGTGATATGGGTTGTTTACCGTATTATGGACCAGATTATGTAAGACCAGAGGAAGAGGGTTTAAAAACTCCTGATATGATTGATGCAATGCTTGATGGTAAAATGAAATCTATGATGGTAATGGGAGAAGACACAGCTCATATTCATCCTAATTTAAATAAAATTAATAAAGCACTAGGTAACTTAGAACTACTGATGACTCAAGAGTTATTTATGACAGAAATTGCAAAAAAATCTGATATTGTTTTTGGTGTTAAATCTGCATATGAAAAAACTGGTGTATATGTAAATGCTATGAGAAGATTGCATCTATCTCAACCTTTAGTAGAAAATGATTTACCAGATGATTGGCAAGTTTTAACAGATATTGAAAATAAAATTAAAGGTGAGTTTTTATTTAAAGATAGTGAAGATGTATGGAACCAAGTAAGGGTAGAAGCACCTTATCGATATGGTGGAGCAAATTATACTAAACTAAAAAAACATAGAAGTAAAGGTATGCAATGGCCTGTATCAAAAACAGATACACCTATATTGCACTTAGAATCATTTAGAACACCAGATGGATATGGTTACTTTAAATATAACCAATACCAACTTCGTGGACAAGTTGAAAAACTTGTAAATGATATAAGTTTTGATACTTTTTACTTAACAACAGGAAGAATTCTAATACACTATAATAATGCTGCTCAAACAATACATACTCCAAGATTAAAAGAGAAGCATAGTGAAGATACTATATTAGCTAGTATAGAAGATAAAGATAAATTTAAAAGTGAAAAAGTGATATTAAAAACTAAATATGGAGAAACAAATCCATTAAAAGTGAAGTTTGTAAAAACAATTAAAAAACAAACTTTATTTTGTTCATTTCATCATGCAAAGTCACATATAAATTATATATTTGGTGATGAAAGTGATGTAAATACAAAAACAGCACTTTTTAAATCAGCAGAAGTATCGATAATATCTGCGTAAAGTAGAGCCAATTCGTTGGCTCTAAAAAAGAATCCCAAAATTTAAGCAAACTTTAATCGTAAACCCTTGACATAAAGAAGAAAACCCATTATAATCCCATCCACAAAACAAGCAGACAAACACAAAGAGATTTGTAGATAGAAGTTTGAA
>JAYEOQ010000015.1:0-5977 GCA_034723215.1 Campylobacterota bacterium
TATAACCTTTATCCCTATAAAAAATATTGAAAATAATGTGGTTGCATATTTAGTATCATATATAGATAACTACACTATACACAATATTTATAAACATTTTTATCATAAGGTAGTTATTACTTTTTTTATATTTTTAATTATTATATATATTATTTACAAAAATAAACTTCAAGATATTTTGCGTTTAAAAAAATCTAAAAGAATTACTGCTGAACTGCAAAAACAGATCGATGCATTTGATAAAAATGTAATATTTTCAAAAACTGACCTAAAAGGCAATATAACCCATGTGAGTGAAGCTTTTTGTAAAATCAGCGGTTATAAGAGTTCCGAACTTATAGGAAGAGCACACAATATAATAAGACATACAGATATGCCAAAGGATGCTTTTAAAGATCTATGGGATACTTTAAAATCAGGTAGAAGATGGTCAGGGGAAGTTAAAAACAGAAAAAAGAATGGTGATTTTTACTGGGTATTAAGTACAATTGAGCGTGACTATAACGATAAAGGGAAACATATAGGGTATTATGCCGTTCGTCATATTATAACTGCACAAAAAAAAGTTGAAGAGCTAAAAATTGAACTTGAAGTTATCAATAGCAATTTAGAAGATGAAGTCAGCAGAAGAACCAGTGAAATAGTTACTTTAAATAAAGAGATTCAAGATACTCAAAAAGAGGTTGTTTTTACGATGGGTGCTATTGGTGAAACAAGAAGTAAAGAGACTGGAAATCATGTTAAAAGAGTTGCTGAATATTCAAAAATGTTTGCCCTTCATTATGGATTAAGTGCTAAAGAGGCGGATATGTTAAAACAAGCCAGTCCTATGCACGATATAGGTAAAGTTGGTATTCCAGATTCAATTTTAAATAAGCCTGGAAGATTTGATGAGGCAGAGCGTGAAATTATGAACAAACATGCCCAGCTTGGATATGATATGTTAAAACACTCAGATAGACCTTTGCTTAAAATGGCTGCAACTGTTGCTTATGAGCATCATGAAAAATGGGATGGTACAGGATATCCAAATGGTTTAAAAGGTGAAGATATTCATATTTACGGTAGAATCACCTCTCTTGCAGATGTTTTTGATGCACTTGGATCTGATAGAGTATATAAAAAAGCTTGGAGTGATGAAAAAATATTTAAATTATTTAAAGATGAAAAAGGGAAACATTTTGATCCAAAACTAGTAGATATATTTTTTGATAATCTTGATGATTTTTTGGCAGTGAGGGATAGTTTAAAGGATTAATAATCTTTATAAAAAAGGTAAAAGTTTCTCAATACAAAGTCCCAGAGCAGTACTTTCATATCCATCTACACTTTTTATATACGGTTTACAAAAACCCTCAACCATAATTGCACCAGCTTTTCCCATACACTCCCCGCTGTTTATATAGTTTTCCATATCTTCTTTATCAAACGGCAAAAACTTATAAGTTGTTGTTGATATATCAAATAGCTCTGTTTGCTCTGATTTGAAAATCATACAGGTGATTATAGAAACCTCATTGTCGCTTTGTAACTCTAACATCCTTTTTGCATCACCTTTATCTTTTGCTTTTCGAAGGAGCTGATTTGAAGAGGTTACAACAGTATCAGCTACAAGCAGCGGCATATCCTTATATCCATACCTCTTATACAGCTCATCAAATTTACCTTGTGTAGCTTTTTTTACAAACTCAATAGGATCTTTTGTGGTTATTTTATCTTCATCAAAACTACCACCTTGTTGGATAAATTTGATACCGTTTTGTTTTAATATTAACGCTCTTGTTGTAGAGTTTGAACCTAATCTTATCAACTTTTTACCTTACTTATCGTTATTCTTAAAATCTGTTTCATATATATATTCAGATATTTTTTTTAAACTATCTAAATCAAATCCAAGTTCAGGCATAAGTTCATACTTCTTTATAGCATCATCCATAAGTGATGTTTCTACTTTTGGGTATTGAACCCAAGTTGACATATATAAAACAAAATCTTCTTTAAGGGGAAATGCAGCTATATATCTTTGTTTAAACTCTTCAACAGATGGAGCAGAAACTGCTTTGTTTTTGAAGTGACAGGTTACGCAGTTTCCATTAAATAGTAGTTCATTATAGTTTGAAGAATAACTATTTGTAATAGAAACTATAATTAAAAAAAGTATTTTTTTCATAACACTTTAGTTTATAGTTTACCTAAATCTTCTAATGTTGTGATATTGGCAGCTAGTTTATTATTTACCTCTAAGAACTCCAACTCAGGGATAGAATCAGCTACTATACCAGCTCCGGCTTGAAATATAACAGTATCATCTTTTATCATAGTAGTTCTAATAGTTATAGCGCTATCCATATTTCCATCAAAACCAAAATATGCAATACTACCGCTATAGAAACCTCTTTTAAGCTTTTCAAACTGAGCTATAAGCTCCATAGCTCTTATTTTTGGTGCACCTGTCATAGTACCAGCTGTAAAAGTAGAAGCAAATAGATCAAACATATCATACTTATCATCTAATGTTGCCTCCACATCAGAAACCAGATGCATCACATGTGAGTATTTTTCAACTCTCATTTTATCTGTTACCTCCACTGTACCTGTTTTAGCTACCCTACCTACATCATTTCTCCCAAGGTCAATAAGCATAACATGTTCTGCAACCTCTTTAGGATCATTGATAAGTTCATTTTCCATCTCCTTATCTTTAGAAATAGTTTTACCTCTTTTTCTAGTACCTGCAATTGGTCTTAAAAGTATTCTATTATCAGTAAGCCTTACCATCACTTCAGGAGAACTACCAGCTATACAAAAATCTTCATACTCAAGTAAGAAAAGATAGGGGCTTGGGTTTTTACTTCTTAACATTCTGTAAAAACTTAGATTATCTATTTGAGCTTTTCTTGAATATCTATTTGTCATAAGTATCTGAAATACATCACCACTTTTAATCATCTCTTTAGATTGTGTAATCATATCAAAAAAGCTCTCTTTAGTGTGAGAAAATTTTCCATCATCAAGAATAGTAGCTTTTTTTAAAGGTGTATATTCAAATGGTTCTTGTAAAACTTTTTCTATTTTTGGAATTTGACTTTCCATACTATCCATAGAGGTTACAATAGTAAGTTTTGAACTTTTATGTGAATAAACAAGTACCATTTTAGGACGAATCAGATCACAATCAGCAATACCAAATTCATCTTTTAGACCACTCATAGATTTTTCTAATCTAGGTTCAAATGTAGAAACCATATCATAACCCATATTTCCAATAAAGCCGTCAATTAGACCAATACCTAACTCATCACCTTTATTTTTATAAAGCTCTTTATCGATATTATTATAATACTCTTTTAAAAAATTAAATGGATTTTTATCAATCTCTTTTATATCTCTATTTTCATTTTTGTAAAAACTTTTTCCATCTTTATGCCAAACTCTTTCTCTAGCTCCAATAATAATATAACTAAAATTACCATCGCTACTATTTACAACAGATTCAAATAAAAATGTTATCTCATCTTTAAAAAGTTTTTTAACTTTTTGATAAATTGATACTGGTGTAAACTGATCTAAAAATAAAGTTTTATCGTAAAAATTTTGCATTGCAACTCTCCATAGTTATCATATTTTATATCACCTTAAAATTTTAAAATATAAGCACTAGGATTATTAAAATCTTTTCTAACTTTATAAATAACTTTTAGAGCTAATGCTTTTGAAGGATATGAACCTATTAAAACTTTATTGTATGTTTTCCCTTTTACTACAACACTATGTATATCGTATCTATACCCTTTTTTAGTGATACTATTTAAAAGTTTATCACTTGGTTTTTTAGAAAATGCACCAATTTGTATATAGTACCCTTGAACTTTTGAATTAGATTTTTTAGTTAAATTTGTTTCTACCACTGGTGGTAAAATTATTTTTCTTTTTACAGGAGTTTTTGCAATTATCTCTTTTTGTTTAGTTTGGACTGCAACTTTTGGTTTAACTATCTCTTTTGGTTTAGATATCACTTTTTGTTTAATTTTTTCAGTTTTTGTTTCTGTTTTTTCAACAACTTTTTTTTCTAATTCAAATAGATCTTTTTTAATCTCTTTTTTAATCTCTTTTTTCTCAAAAGTTACTGGAGATTCATCTTTTATAGGTTCTGGTAAAATAATATCTTTTTTCTCAATTTTTGGAGTTACTGGTTTTTGATTATTCTCTATAACTTTTTGATACTCTTCTATAGAATCAATTTTGTCTAAGATTTTATCTTTATTAATAGTTTTTGTTATTTTTGTTTGAGTTTCAAGTTGTTTTTCTTGATCATTATTGGAGATGATTCTAATTATAACTATTGTTATAATAAATAGTAAAATAAGTGCAAATCCTAATATTATATATTTTTTTTTATTTTTATTGTTTGAGTTGTTATCAAGTTTAATATCAAATAGACTATTTTCTTCATCTTGGATCTCTGTAGTTTGTTCTTTAGATATATTTACATATGCAGATTCTTCACTATTTTGTGATTCAAAATAATCTGGAACTTTTTTTAGTGATTCTCTTTTCTGTTCATCAAGTTTTTTTTGTTGATCAGCAAGATCAGCTTTATCTTGTTCAATACTAACATTTCTTAAAAACTCTTTTCCATTTACTTCCATAGTCTATTCCTCTGATTTTAAAGAGTATCTTAAGTTAAAGATACTCTTTTAGTATTAATAAGTTGATTGTGTATAAATAACAAACTTTTTAGCTAACTCTTCCAACTCTTTTTTTATAGTAGCTTGAAGTTCAGTATTGTTAATATCATCTAAAACATCAGCAATTTTACCAGCAATAAATTCAAACTCATCCTCTTTCATACCACGAGCTGTTAAAGCTGGAGATCCAATTCTAACACCTGAAGTAACAAAAGGACTTCTTGTTTCACCTGGAACTGTATTTTTATTTATAGTTATACCCGCATTTCCTAAAGCTGCATCTGCATCTTTTCCACTGAAATCTTTGTTTAAAAAACTTACTAATATAAGGTGGTTATCTGTTCCATCAGAAACTAAATCATATCCTCTTTCCATTAAAACCTCTCCAAGTATTTTGGCATTTGCTTTTACCTGTTTTGCATACTCTTTCCATTGAGGTTTAAGGATTTCACCAAATGCAACAGCTTTTGCAGCGATTACATGAACTAGTGGACCTCCTTGAAGACCAGGGAAGATAGCAGAGTTTATTTTCTTAGCTATATCTTCATCATTACACATAATCATACCACCTCTTGGACCTCTTAAAGTTTTATGAGTAGTAGTTGTAACAACATCAGCATAAGGGAAAGGAGACATATGCTCACCAGCAGCAACTAAACCAGCAATATGTGCAATATCAGCAAATAAAATTGCACCAACTGCATCAGCAATCTCTCTGAATTTTTTAAAGTCAATCTCTCTAGCATAAGCAGAAGCACCACAAACTATAATTTTAGGTTGAACAATTTTTGCAATATCCATAACCCTATCATAGTTGATTCTTCCATCCATCTCAACACCATAATAAAATGCATGGTAGTTTTTACCAGAGAAACTTGGTTTTGAACCATGAGTTAGATGTCCACCATGAGATAGATCCATACCAAGAAGCTTATCACCAGCTTTCATAAGTGCTGCATAAACCGCACCATTTGCTTGACTTCCTGAGTGTGGTTGTACATTTGCATAAGAACATCCAAAAATTTCACAAGCTCTATCTATAGCTAATTGCTCAACCTGATCTGCAAACTCACATCCACCATAGTATCTTTTGTTTGGATAACCTTCAGCATATTTATTTGTAAAAATACTTCCTGAAGCTTCCATAACTGCTGGAGATGTAAAGTTTTCACTTGCAATCATCTCAAGGTGATTTGTTTGTCTTTCTAACTCATTTTCTATCATTCCAAAAACTTGTGCGTCTGCTGTTTCTAAATTGTCATTACTTAAGTAACTCATTTTATTTCCTT
>JAYEOQ010000016.1:0-3332 GCA_034723215.1 Campylobacterota bacterium
AAAATAAAAAACAGAACAAAGAGACAAAAATATATGTAGATCTAGCAGGTCCTAAAAATAGAACCCAAAGCATCGAGAAGCTGTTTACACCTTTTAAGATTGGCTCATGGAGAGATCCAAAAGAGGTAGAGATTCTTCCGCATTCACAAGATGGAGCAATGACCTGTAAAGGGAAAAAAGACAACTTTGGAAACAGACTCTCAACTCTTGTTGTAAGTGATGAACTATTTAAAGAGTGTAAAACTACAGATGAACTTACTATAGATGATTTGGAAAGGGAAACTACACAAAGCTATGCTATTATAAAAAGATCAAACAGAATATTTATAGATGTAAATAAAAAGATAACTATATTTGAAAATACAACCGTAGAGGTTGAAAACAGTGAAGATGAAACAATTATGAGTAAACTTTACAACTATGAATATCTTCCACAAGCTATAAGACTCTTTACATCTCAGAAGATAATAATCACACATAAAAATATTATAGGACAATCAAACTTTAAATATCAAGATAATATCTATGCAGGCATTATAGGGTGTACAAACAAAGAGATATTCCCATATGTAAAAGTAGATGATGAGATATTTATAGATGATGGGAAAATAGGGTGTAAAGTTGTAGATATAATTGACTTAGGGCTTGTATGTGAGATTATTATAGCTAAAGAGAATGGAACTATTTTAAAAGAGGAGAAAGGGATAAACTTCCCAAGTACTGACCTTGAAATAGATGCCATTACCAATGAAGATAAAAAGAACTTTGAAGATATAGTAAATTTTGCAGATATTATAGGTCTCTCTTTTGCGCAAACAAGTAATGATATAAGAATGCTGCAAGATATGTTAAAAGATAAAGATAAAACATCAACTGCAATTGCTCCTAAAATTGAAACAAAAACAGCTCTTAGAAACCTCCCAACTATCCTTGAAACACTTATTGATTGGGAAAACTATGCACTTATGATAGCCCGTGGTGATCTTGCTATTGAGGTTGGTTTTGATAATCTTCCGTATATTCAAGAGGAGATTCTAGGAATTTGTGAAGCGGCACATGTACCTGTAATATATGCTACACAAATCCTTGAGGGGAAGATGAAAAATAATCTTCCAAGCCGTGCAGAGGTTACAGATGCTGCAACTGCACAAAGAGCAGACTGTGTTATGTTAAACAAAGGTCCTTATGTAACAGATACTGTTGTTATATTAAAAAATATCCTAAGACAGATGCATACACTTTTTCAAAAAAACAGACAACAATTAAGTGTTTGCAAAACATGGGAGATAGTATAACTTAAATCTGGACAACCATATTATCATGTTTGTAACCAAATTGTATCCTTGGGTCTTTATAATGTTCTCAATAATTTTTACGAGGATACAATATGAAAGCTATAATTCTAGCAGGTGGTTTTGGTACAAGGATACAACCACTTACAAACTCTCTTCCAAAGCCAATGCTTCCAATACTAAATAGACCCATGATGGAACATATCATCATAAAACTAAGAGATGAACTTGGTATCAAAGAGATGGCAGTTCTTTTATACTTCAAACCAGAGATTATCAAAAATCACTTTGGCGATGGAAGTAGTCTTGGTGTAAAGATAACTTATGTTCAACCAGATGATGACTATGGCACAGCTGGGGCTGTTGCTTTTGCAAAAGAGTTTTTAGATGATACATTTATCATCGTAAGCGGTGACCTAGTTACAAACTTTGATTTTAAAAAAATAGCAAAGTTTCACAAAAAGAAAAAATCACAACTTACAATTACACTTACAAGAGTTGAAGACCCCTTACAGTTTGGTGTAGTAATAGCAAATGAAGATGATAGGATAGAGAAGTTTTTAGAAAAACCTAGCTGGGGAGAGGTATTTAGCGATACTATCAACACAGGTATTTATGTAATAGAGCCTGAAATATTAGAGTATATACCACATGGTGAAAATTTTGATTTTGCAAAAGATTTGTTTCCAACTTTGATGAGAGATGATATACCACTATGGGGATGTAGCATAGATGGATATTGGAGAGATGTAGGAAATCCACAAAGTTACAGAGAGGTTTATCAAGATATATTTAAAGGTGATATCAAACTTCCTATAAAAGGTGAACCTCAAAAGATAGATAAAGGTGTCGTATATCTTGAAAAAGGGGTAAAACTACCTGAAAAAATTAGAATAAACGGTACAGTTGTTATAGATAAAGGTGTAAAAATCTCAGAGGGTGTAACTTTATCAAACAGCTGTATAGGTGCAAATACAAAAATTAAAAAGCATTCTGAAGTTGTAGATAGTGTACTTTGGAATGATGTAACAATAGGTTCAAAAGCAAAAATTCACAACTGTATAATCTGTAACGATAACATGATTAAAGATGATGTAAAAGCATCACTTGGTGTAATCATAGCAGAAAAATGTGAGATAGGTAAAAAGGTATCTTTTGAAAAAGATATAACAATGTGGCCTGAAAAGATAATAGACTCTAACTCAGTAATAAGCAACAATGTTATCTGGGGTACAAAATATAAAGCTTCTATTTTTGAAAATGGAAAAGTAACAGGAAGAACAAATATAGAGCTTTCAGTTGAGATGAGTACAAAACTTGCAGAATCATTTGGTTCTATTCTTCCTATTGGAAGTAAAGTGTATATATCAAGAGACTACCATAAAAGCTCAAGGATGTTAAAAAGAGCATTTCTTTCGGGACTACTAGCAACAGGTATTGATGTGATAGATCTGTTCAATGCACCTTCAAATGTTATGAGACACTGTTTATCAAACAATGAAGATATATCAGCAGGTATTCACTTTAGGCAATCAGTTCAAGACCCTACAAATACCGAAATTGTTTTGTTTACAAGTGATGGTATGGTAATAGACTCTAAAATTGCAAAATCTATCGAAAGAATATTCTTCAGAGAAAACTTTAGACGAGTAAATCAACATGAGATAGGTGAGATAGATGAGGAAAGCAATATCAAACAAGGATATATAGATGCAGTAACAACTAATCTTGATACAAATCTATTTAAAGAAAATGAGCTAAAAGTAGCATCAGATATTATGTTTGGTTCTACATCAGATATATATCCTAAGATTATGAATGAATTAGGGGTAGAAAATGTAGTTTTAAATGCTTATAAAGATGATAAAAGCTTATCTAAACTTTATGCAAATATCACAAGATCACAAGAAAAAATGGAAAATATAGTAAAAGCTATGGATTTAGACTGTGGATTTTTAGTATATCCTAATGGACAAAGACTTCAAATAGTTGATGATAAAGGTAATCTAGTATATGACTACAAAGCACTTTTAACAGTTC
>JAYEOQ010000016.1:3432-5924 GCA_034723215.1 Campylobacterota bacterium
ATGGAAAATATAGTAAAAGCTATGGATTTAGACTGTGGATTTTTAGTATATCCTAATGGACAAAGACTTCAAATAGTTGATGATAAAGGTAATCTAGTATATGACTACAAAGCACTTTTAACAGTTCTAAAACTTCTTGATATGACATCACAAAAAGGTACTAAAATATTCCTTCCAGCATGGGCACCTGATTTTTGTGAATACGAAAACCTAGAGATTACAAGAGGAAAACTAAGTAGTGTAAAAGCTCAAGAGCTAAAAGAGTACACACTTATAGCCTCTACGGACGGACACTTTGCCTTTAATGAGTTTGGACTAAACAGCGACTCGGTATATGCAAGCTTTAAAATACTAGAGCTTATACAAAAAGCAAATATAAAGATATCTACGGTTGTAAAAAATCTTCCAAACTTTATCTTCAAAGGTGAAAATGTAGCCTGCCCTAGTCAATATAAAGGGAAAATGATGAGAAAGTTCCTAGAAGATGGGAAAGGGAAAGATACTAGTAATATAGACGGTATAAAAACATGGTTAAATGAAGATGAATGGATTCTTATGGTTCCAGATGAGCATAGTGACTATCTAAACCTATATATCCAAGCAGAAAATGAAAAAAGTGCACAAAAGATATTTTGGGACTATCAAAGTAAAATAGAAAAATGGATCAAGGAGTAGTATCTTTTAATCATGGATAAAAAACTAAAATTAGCCTTTTTATGGCATATGCACCAGCCTTATTATAAAGATGACAAAAGTTCATCTACTATGATGCCTTGGGTCTTTTTGCACTGTTTAAAAGACTACTATGATATCCCTTGGTATTCACAAAAGTTTGATAATATCAAAGCTACATATAACCTTGTACCATCACTTATTGAACAGATAAGATCGTATATAAACAACAATGCAAACGATAAGTTATTAGAAACTATAAAAAAAGATATAAGAACTCTCAGCAGTGAGGATATGGCTATTTTAGAGCATTATCTTTTTCTATCAAATGAAAAGAATATGATAAAACCTCTAAAGAGATATTATGAACTTTATTTAAAATACAAAACTCACAACACCATAAAAGATTTTGAGCATCAAGAGATTTTGGATACGCAAGTGTTGTTTTTATTATCTTGGTGTGGAAACTATCTAAGAGACAATAATACAGTAGTGCAAAAACTTATAGAGAAACAAAGAGTTTTTACACACAATGAAAAACTTGAACTTTTAGAATCTCTTACAGAATTTTTACCTACAATACTTAAATACTACAAAGAACTAAACAATAAAAATAAGATAACTCTTTGTACTACACCATACTACCATCCTATTACACCTCTTCTTTTGGATATCAATAGTGCAAAAGAGGCAAAACACAATGTAACTATTCCAAATATTGATAGTTCATTTGAAAAGCTTGGCATAAGAAATACAACAGATGCTATTAAATATTTTGAAGATAATTTTGGTGTCAAACCTACAGGTTTTTGGCCTGCTGAGGGAAGTGTAAGTCAAAAAACAGCTGAGCTTTTTGCACAAAATAGTTTAAAATGGTTCTGTAGCGATGAAGAGATATTGTTTAAAACATTAAATGATAGAAATAAAACAAATATCTATAAAAACTACACTTTAAAAACTACTAAAAATTCTATAGATGTAAGATTCAGGGATCACTTTTTAAGTGATGCTATAGGATTTGAGTATAGTCAAAAAGATGCAAAACAAAGTGCGGATGAGTTTGTATCTCACCTTAAAAATATATATGATTTATGTGATTTTAACCCTTTAGTTAATGTGATACTTGATGGTGAAAATGCTTGGGAATTTTTCCCAAACAATGCACAAGAGTTTTTCTATGAGCTTTATAATAGTTTTGAAAACATTCCTTGGATAGAGTGTATCACTATGGATGAGATATCAAGTGATAAAGATATCCAAAAAGTTGATATCTCACACCTCTCATCAGGAAGCTGGATAAATGGCAACTTTGATATATGGATAGGAAGTGATGAAAAAAACAAAGCTTGGGAACTACTTGATCTTACCAAAAAAGATTATGATAAACAAAAAGAGCACCTAAATGAAGAGGTTATTGAACTTATTGAAAAAGAGTTTATGATAGCACTTGGAAGTGATTGGTTTTGGTGGTATGGGGATGACCACTTTACAGTTCAAGCAAAAGAGTTTGATGATCTTTTTAGAAAACATCTTATAAACATCTATGACTTTATGAATATAAATACCCCCTCAAAGATTCTTATACCTATAGTGCAAGATACACAAAACAGTAACTTTCATGAAAAACCAAAAAGCTTTATAAGCCCTAAAATTGATGGTATAAAAAGTGATTATTTTGAGTGGCTTGATTGTGGGAAGATAGATATAACAAAAGAGTTTAGTGTGATGGACTCTACAAACAATATTGTTACAAAAGTTCTTTACGGGTATGATAGTGATTCTATTTCATTTTTATTTGAGGGTGATTTTTCAGATAATAA